>NZ_JBNNMG010000024.1:0-63910 GCF_050272555.1 Lysinibacillus sp. NPDC047702
CCCTTAAATTTTTTGTGAGGCGAGCAAGCGATAGCGCGCTTAGATTTAAAGCAAAATCTCAATTTTCCCTGTCCATTTTCTTGACATAGTATCATGTATAATAATCCATTCCTTTAAAATCTAGATGTTCTTTAGGCGGGTTTGTTATGGAATATTGTTTAGTCATCCCAATTTTCTCTAAAATCCTTACCGAAGGAATATTTTGAGGAAATACCATTGTCACTATTTCATCTAATCTTAAGGTAGAAATACCATAATCTACTAAGGCTTTTGCCGCCTCAGTAGTAAGTCCTCTTCCTCTAAAAACTTTATTGAGATCATAATAGATTTCAATTTTTGTAGAATCTAAATCATAGGGACCAAGACTACAAAAACCAATAAAGCAATTTGATTCTTTCAAAATAATACCAAGATTTAATTTATAAATCTTCTCTAGGGTATTTTTATTATTGCAATCCATAGACCATTGTATTATTTCCTCAACTTCTTTTAGGGAAGGTGGGGTTTCAGGAATGTAGTCATAAAAATTTGGCTCCGATATTATGTTAAACAAATCTTTAATATCTTCCAATCGATAAGGTCTAATAATGAGTCTTTCGGTTTCGATTAACAAATTCTCGAAAATAGTCTGATTTTTGATTTCGCTATTCTCCTTTAATTCTCCTTTGTACATTTTCACACAGAACTAAAAATAACTATGTTTGTTAATATTGTCAAATTGTCACCTTGAGAAATGATATTTCCAAAGCGTTTGATGCTCATAAAAAAGAAAAAGAATAATCTAGATAGAGAATCCATACATTTTTAAATAACGATTTCTTTATGAAGAGGTGAATAATTGGAGAATATGCCAGAGGGCTATTTTTATGTTCCACAGCCTATTCGAGATGATGGAGCGGGAGGGGTGGATAAAGGGCCAAGGGATATTATGAGGGATCTAGAAAATCCAGATATGCTAGTCCCTCCAATAACAGATGCTGGGCTTATCCCAAATCTAAAATTCTCTTTTTCTGATACACATATGACCTTAAATAAGGGCGGCTGGTCACGAGAAATTACTGTGCGTGATTTGCCAATTGCCAAGACATTGGCAGGGGTTAATATGAGTTTGACACCTGGTGGCGTACGTGAGCTACATTGGCATCAACAGGCAGAATGGTCCTATATGCTTCTAGGTCATGCCCGTATTACAGCAGTTGATCAGGATGGCAGAAATTTTATTGCGGATGTTGGACCCGGGGATTTATGGTATTTCCCACCTGGAATTCCTCATTCGATACAGGGTCTTGAGGACGGCTGTGAATTCCTACTAGTATTTGATGATGGGAATTTCTCAGATCTTAATACATTTTCAATATCCGATTGGTTTGCGCATACACCTAAAGATGTGCTGTCAGCCAATTTCGGCGTTCCTATTAGCGCTTTTGACCATATTCCAACTGAACAAGTCTATATTTATCAAGATAAGGTGCCAGGACCTATCGAAACACAAAAGGTACAATCTCCATATGGTAAAGTTCCTCAAAGTTTCAAACATCGATTACTTTCACAACCCCCCATTAAAACACCAGGTGGCAGTGTTAGAATTGTGGATTCCTCTAACTTCCCTATTTCCAAAAATATTGCAGCAGCACTTGTAGAAATTGAGCCAGGCGCAATGCGAGAATTACATTGGCATCCAAATAATGACGAATGGCAATATTATCTACAAGGAAAGGGGCGTATGACTGTGTTTGCCGCTAATGGTACGGCTAGAACATTCGATTATCGTGCAGGAGATGTCGGTTATGTGCCATTTGCCAACGGTCATTATATTGAGAATACAGGAACAGAAACATTATGGTTCCTCGAAATGTTTAAAAGCAACCGTTTTCAGGATGTGTCATTAAATCAATGGATGGCGCTGACCCCATCAGAGCTGGTGCAAAGCAATTTACATGTCGGACCGGATCTCCTTGAGGTTTTGAGAAAGGAAAAGTGGCCGGTCGTAAAATATCCAGGATTTTCTTACTATCCAAGATAAAACAATCAGGTGAAGAAAGATAAAGTGTCTTTCCCACCTGATTGGTTTTAATATTGGTATTTATTTCTAGTTGCAAGCAAAATTGCGATAGCCGGCACAGTACAAATCAGCATTGCCCCAAAGGATAGACCTGGGGAAATTTCGTATAAATAACCACCTAAAAATGTAAGGATGGCTGTACTTAATCCCATTGCTAATGCTGAATAAAGTCCTTGAGCATTTGGGATTTGTTCCTTTGGTAATATTTTAGTCAAATAGCCAATAAAGGCAAAATGCGCAAGGGCAAATGACAATGCATGCAAGGTTTGAGATGCGATAAATACCCAAACATTGGGAAATAAATAGATAAGTAACCAGCGCAAGGAAGAACCACTTGCTGCTAAAAGCAATAAAGAGGATGAGCGCCATTTTGTAAATAACGTATCCGCCTTCATAAAGTATAAAATTTCACAAATAACCGCTATGTTTATAATCATCCCCATATAGAACGGATCGACATGTAAATCACCTAAATAAATATAACCGTAGCTATAATAAGAAGCATGTGCACCTTGCAATAGGATGACGATGAATAAAACAATAGGGAAGCCTTTAATAGTCCATAGTGTTTTCATCGACAGCGATTTTGCTCGTTGTTCTTTTGTCGGTACCACAAGCAATACTTTTGGTGTCGCTAGCTGTTGCATCAACAGCATACCGACTAGACCAATGACCATACTCCAGAAGATAACTTCCTTGCCAAATACACCTGTTAACATACTAATAATTAACACCGCAATAACAAATCCGAAAGATCCATATGAACGACTTTTACCATAGTGAACATTTCCGTTCTGGACTAATGTAGCAGCACTACTTTCGACGGCAGGTAGAAGAGCTGGGTAAAAAACGCTAAATAATATAGTAACAGTTAAAAGCATACTAAAGCTTGTGCTTGGTAAGTAAAGTAATGTTGTTATAAGTGCACCTATCGCTAGAATTGTAATAAGTCTTTTATTGTGTACATACTTAGCAAGGGTTGGGAAGAAAAACAGATTTGAAGTTGCCCGAGCTAAAAGACCACAGCCCATCACAACACTTGCCTGTGAGACAGTAAGATGCTTGACATCTACGAGCCAGCCTGTCCAGTAGGGTAAGAAAATACCCCAAGTAATAAAGAATGCAAAGAAGTTCTGAGAAAGCCATCGTTGATTATTCATAAATTTACCGTACCTCCATTAACTATGTTGAATAATAGCACGTTCGTCGGTACAATAATGTGAGATATCTCATATTTTTTAGGAGAGAGTAAAAAAATGCACATACTGACAGCTAATAAACGCTTACATTATCTAGAAAAATACCCGATCCATGATTTCTTTTCATTTGATATTTATCCTTATCTTGAAGTATGTCAATTTGACAATGGGGAATGGATTTTTAAAGAAGGATCATTTCCAGATACGCTTTACTACATGGTGGAGGGGAAAGCAAAGCTATATATGACCCATAAAAATGGTAAGGTTTCTCTTATTGAGTATTTAGAGGCACCACGTTTTATGGGGGAAATTGAGCTGTTAAATGAAGCAAGATATACTAAAGGGATTCAAACGGTAACAGAGACTATTTGCTTCTCTATTACACAGGCATGTAAAGAAAAACTCCTGGCTGATGCCCTTTTTTTACGGAGACTCTGCGTGTTTTTAGGAGAAAAGGCGACAAATATGACAGCTAAATATACGCAAAATCTGGCATATCCTTTCGAAAATCGTTTAGCTGCCTTTATTCAATTATCTGCAGATCAAGGTATCTATAAAGAAAGGCATACAGAAATCAGTGAATATTTGGGCGTTTCCTATCGGCACCTATTATATGTTTTGGCTCAATTTTGTGATGAAAAGATTCTAGCAAAGAAAAAGAATGGTTATCACATTATTGATGAGGAGCGTCTTCACCGATTGGCCCAGGAAATTCAGTAATTCTAAGTTTAAATAGTTATTACCACCAATTGAGAAATTTTTAAAAAAATAAAAAGGCAACAGTTAATACTCTTTAATTTTGCAATCTTTTTCTATATTTCCTTACAGCAGGCATATATCTAAGTTGTTAGAGGTTCGTAAAATAAAAATTACAGCACATAATGAAGCCATTGAAATGTTAACTAGTTATGAAGGATAGTGAAAATGTTAGCAAAGTGATTGAGGAAATAGCAGCGGTAACTGAGCAAGTGGCGGCTTCAGCGGAGCATCTTCAGACAGTTACGGAGAGTATGCAATAGCTTGCAGTAACCGCTGATAAATTTGAGGAATTAATTAGATTTTATCAGCCAAGATCTGAAAATGAATTTAACAGACTTCAAATAAAGAGGTCAAGCTTATTATATTCACTTTTTTTAACCAACCAGCGAGCAATTTCCTTGCCGCTACAATAAAAGCTAACTTCATTGATTCTTTGTTTTTGTGGGGTAATGTTGAGGGTATTTTCCAAAACGTCAAAAGGAATAATGCCTGTACAATAATGCGTGTAGAGTGAGAATGGCTTATGCTTTACCTCAGTGGAAGTTGAAAATGTAGTATCATGTGATTTTCCAGATTTCTGTGCATTTTGGAATGGACAAGCAAGTAATGCTCCTTGTTCCCATGGTGTACTTGGTGAGTAACAATTACTTTTCATTCATCATGCCCCCTTTTGTCGTTAGTTTTATTGTACAAGATACCTGTCTTAAAAAGTCTTTATTTACAAGGCTTTAACGAAAACTTAAAGGTTAGTAACATGAAGTAGTAATTTGTAACCGTATTCATGCCGTTGAACGATAAAAATCATAGAAAACTGATATAATTTATCAAGCAAAAACAGATACTCAAACTATTGTGAATTTTTCTAACACAAAGTATTATTGTAAGTAGATTTAACGTGAAGTTTTTCACATAGTCACGTAATCTTGAGGAGGAATTTTAATGAGTGCAATTCGAGTAGGTATTGTAGGATATGGAAATTTAGGACGCGGGGTGGAATACGCTATTTCACAAAATCCAGATATGGAATTAGTAGCGGTATTTACTCGTCGTGACCCTTCAACAGTAAACGTTGCAAGTAATGCAAAAGTGTATGTAGTGGATGATGCTGAAAAATTCCAAAATGACATTGATGTAATGATTTTATGTGGGGGTTCTGCAACAGATTTACCAGAGCAAGGTCCACACTTTGCACAATGGTTTAATACAATTGATAGCTTTGATACACATGCGAAAATTCCTGAATATTTTGAAACGGTAGATGCGGCAGCACAACAATCTGGTAAAGTTTCAGTCATTTCAGTTGGTTGGGATCCAGGTTTATTCTCATTAAATCGTGTACTTGGTGAGGCTGTACTTCCAGTAGGTACAACATATACATTCTGGGGAGACGGTTTAAGCCAAGGGCATTCAGATGCTGTACGTCGTATCGAAGGTGTAAAAAATGCTGTACAATATACATTACCAATTAAAGATGCTGTAGAGCGTGTTCGTAACGGTGAAAATCCTGAGCTGACAACACGTGAAAAACATGCCCGTGAATGCTGGGTTGTACTTGAAGACGGTGCGGATGCAGCAAAAATTGAACAAGAAATTGTGACTATGCCAAACTATTTCGATGAATATAATACAACTGTTAATTTCATTTCTGAAGATGAATTTAAAGCGAACCATACTGGTATGCCACACGGTGGTTTTGTGATCCGCAGTGGTGAAAGTGGTGCTAATGATAAACAAATTCTTGAATTCTCATTAAAACTTGAAAGTAATCCTAATTTCACGTCTAGTGTTCTAGTAGCCTACGCACGTGCAGCCTATCGTTTAAGCCAAGCTGGCGACAAAGGTGCGAAAACAGTATTCGATATTCCATTCGGTCTGTTATCACCTAAAACTGCTGCTGAATTACGTAAAGAGCTATTATAATTTTGTATCGTTTATTACCTCGATTATCTCACTACCGATAATCGAGGTTTTTTATTTTACTGTAAAATGAAAGTGGTGGTTAGAATCTCTCCTTAGCCGAGCTGTATGGGACAAATAATTCTTCGAGCGGACCCCCCGTTTGAATTTAAATTCATTGTGTTAGATGTTTTCTTGTATCCATAAACGTAACTTTTCCGCATACAAGGGGCGCTCATTAGGTTCTGTGTAGTAACCTTTTGTCATGTAAAGATTATCAGCATTATATCTTGGGTATACATGAAGATGATAATGCCATACATCTTGATTTCCTGCAGGCTCATTATGCTGTCGCGTGGAAATCCCATCACAACCGTATGTATTTTTCATTGCAAATGCTGTTAATTGAGCAACACGATGGATTTCAGCAGCCATTTCTATTGGAAGTTCAAAAATATTTTCAAAATGTTCGTTTGGAACAACTAGAACATGTCCTTTATTATTTGGCCACCATTTACTCGCAATAAATGCTGTTACATGTTTATTTTGATAAATAATGTCTCTTTGTTTTGTACCATTATTTTGTTTTTCTTTACCTGATATAATTCTACAAAATGGGCACTCATAATCTTTTGGTTTATGAGAATACAAACTAGACACCTCTTCTTCCTTTAAATATTTTTATGCAATTATGGGAATATTTGTTCATTGTTTTATTATATAAGAAAATCACAAAGAAGATATACAAATAATACATCTAACCACTTTTAATATCGATAAAATGGCTCCTCAATTTTAATTATTATCTAACGATTTTTTGAAAAATTGGGTATAGATGATATATTAGTGGAAACAACATTTTTTGGAGGAACAACTATGCCATTTTGCCAGATAAGTAAGGCTAATATTTACTATGAAATGATTGGAGAGGGAAAGCCAATCGTTATGCTTCATGGATTTTCGCCAGATCATAGATTAATGAAGGGGTGTATGGAGCCGGTTTTCTTCAAAAGAGAAGGCTGGAAACGAATCTATATTGACCTTCCGGGAATGGGGGAGACGACAGACTATGAAGAAATTAATAACTCTGATGAGATGTTAAAGGCTGTAGTTGAGGTAATCTATTCCTTAATTCCAAATGAACCCTATCTTTTAGTAGGGGAATCCTATGGTGGTTATTTAGTTCGAGGAATCATGAGGGATTATCAAGAAGAAATATTAGGGGCTGCATTTATTTGTCCGTTGATTATTCCAGAAAAACAAAGAAGAACAGTGCCAGAACAAAGTATTATTCTGTCCGATAAAGAATTTATTTCGACATTGACGAAGCAGGAGCTAGAAGATTATAGCTCCTATCTAGTTGTTTTAGATGAACATCATTGTACCCGATACATGAATGAAGTAGTAGCAGGACAAGAAAAAGCAGACGCGGAATTTTTGGAAAAAATTCAGCAAAACTATAGTTTTCATGTTGTTGAAATACTATTATGTCAATGACATCAAGGTGACAAATTAAAAAGTATAGCCCTTTTTCAAAACGAGGGGTTGATCTACGTTCCGACTGAGTGCTTTCCTGGGGGCGTCCGATGAGCCGCTTGGGGCAACAGGAGGTTGGTCACGAAGGCGTTGTCACAGGACGTGACGGTTTTAGCCTTCGTTCCCCTAATTTGCTCGCTCCAGGGTCTCATCTGTGACGCTGAATCCCCGAGGAGTCACTCAGTCTACACTCCAATCAACCTTTGCTCATAGTATTTTCTCCTGGCAATACACAAATATATAGTGATAAATTTGAAGTCTTACCCATCACTAGATTGTGCAAAAATGGAGTTTTAATAACATTTTTCTATGCGAAAGCAGAGCAGTACTTTATGTAAAGTTACAAAGTAGTTTTATGCATAAAATGTAGGTTAATAGCTGTAGAATTGCACCAATATCTTATCCATTTAATGATGGTGAGTAACATACTTTTACTTTACTTTTGAGGGAAGAAAATATTTAAAGTTCTACACTATTGTTGATTGGAGTGCAAGGCTACTCGACTCCCGTGGGATAGCGAGACAGACGAGAAACTGAGGCCAACATGATGTTGGTCACGAAGGCGTTGTCACAGGACGTGACGCATTTAGTCTTCGTTCCTCCAGCGCAGGAAGCGGCTCGTCGCTCGCCCACAGGAAGCCTTGCTCTGCGCGAAAGCGAAGCGTCAGCGGCAAAGCGAGTAGCCTGAAACGGAGATCACTTTCATTCGACTTAGGAGTGTTCACAAAGAGTCCCTTGACCATTTAGTTTTTCAACACTATGAAAACTATAGTTTTTCCTTTCCTGTTGATGAAATGCTATTTGAAAAACCATGCTTATTTTTGCTGGGTAAACAGGATTCTATGGTTGGATATAAGGATGCGTTTGATATTATTGAAAAGTTCCCAAGAGCAAGCTTCACGATTTTAGATAAGGCTGGTCATAACTTGCAAATCGAACAAGCGAATTTGTTTAATAGCCTCATCGATGAATGGTTGGATAGAGTAGAGGAATTTACCGATTAAAAAGGGAATCCTTTGAATTTATTCACTCAATAAATTCAAAGGATTCGTTCCTGTATTTCACTTCTCATTAGAGTCTATCTCAATTTTTATTGTTTCCAGTCTATCTTTTGTGATATTGCCCTCTTTATCCATTGTATGAACGATTGGTGTGATGAATATTGAGGATGCATTAGCCTGAAAATTATTTAGTATTACTTTACCATTTGAGTAATTATCAGTTATTTTATTTGTGGTTGTTTCGGATGTGTCATAATAATGATTTTCAAAGTTATCAACAATGTCTAAAGTTATGAATTCAGTAGCAAAATCTAAATCACAGCTAAAGTAAATAGATGCTGTATTTTCTGAAATTGAAATACGATTAAAAATAAATTCATGCTGTTTTGAAAAGAGTTTTTCAGATAAAGTTACATCCTTAATTGGTAATATAGATGCCATAGATGGAAAATTCACTAAGCTAGCTGAACAAATTCCAATTGCAAGAATGGAGGCAATGGTCCATTTACGGATTTTCTTTCGCCTGAATTGCTTCTGTAAAACGGTGTTTAAAACCTTTTGCTTCTCATTTTTTGAAACCACTACTGGCGTTATATCATCTATATCCAACTGTAAAAAGATTTTTTCTTTATTCATGTCCAACACTCCTGTAATTTAGGATTTTTAGCAAGCTTTTTCTTTCCTCGATATAAGCGACTCTCCACTGCAGATTTTGAAATATGTAGAATTTCTGCTATCTCGTTATTTGTATATTCAAGGTAATACCTCATTAAAAATAGTTCTCTATCTAAATCAGGTAGATGCATGATTTCAAGAAGTAATTGCTCTTTCGCATACATTTTATCAAGCTGTTGTTCAATATTATCTGGTGCGATAAGAGGAGGAATATTTTCCATAGGTAATGTCGTTAGTTGCTTTTGCTGTTTTCTGTAAAGATCAATCGCTTTATATTTAGTAATCATTCCTATCCATCTTTTAAAATCAGCTTCCTCCCCAATAAAATAATTACTTTTTTGCCAAATAAGTAGGAATACGTCATTTACACATTCCTCAGCTAACATATAATCTGATGGTTTTTCTAAAATTTTTAGAGTAATTGCCTTTATAAATCCTAAATAGTGATCAACAACATATTTCAATGCTTTTTCATCATGTCGTTGAAGACGTTGGATAAAATCATTCATTTTTTCACTCCTTATGATCGTTATACATACTATAACGAAAATTTTGTGGAACACTCGCGCAAAAATGGAAAATTTCCTTTGTAAATATCTAGTTTTTTGTCACTCTTAAGCTAAATAAAAATGCCAAAGCGTTGATTTAAACAACATTTTGGGCATTTTAAGTGTCTTATTTTTTATAAAATAGGAACAGCCCAAATACCTTGGAATCGGAATTTTCTGTTATTAATGGGCTAACAGTGACTTAATGTGGATTTTTTGCTAATGGAGATTTACTTATTTATGAGAGACTATTTTTTATCTTCAGCAAATCAAACTTCTAATATAGTTCTGTTATTCATATCTTTATATTATGAGTTTCTTTTCTTACTATATTATCTAAAAACAACTCTTCCAAATAAATACCCTATTACAGCTCCTAAACTAGCAGTAAATACTTGAAAGTCTGGTAAAAAGCATGCCAAAAATTACACCTATAGCACAACCAAAAATCATCCCTAATGATATTAAACTATCTATTAAATCATTAGTATCACTAGATTTGCCACAATATCCATCAATAAAAAACCGTTGATATTTGTAAAATATATTAATTTATTGATAATGTATTGAAACTATTATTAGAATCATGTTTAATTAACGTGATTTACATTTTATACATATTATTCCTACAAGCTATTTAAGAAAGGAGAGAGAGATTTTGCACACATTTAAAATTAGTACAAAATTTAATTTGCTTTTAGTGGTGGTCATTATATGTTTAAGCATTATGATTGGCGTTGTTTCCTATGTGCAAGTGAAGGATATTATGCGCAATAATTTCGAGCAAAGTATAACGCATATTTCTAAGGTTGGTTATCTGCTGCTTGAAGAACGATTTAAGGGAGACTGGGCAATAAAAGATGGAGAGCTTTATAAAGGCAATGCAAAAATAGTTGACGAAGTGGATTTTGTAGATGAGGTAGGAGAAAGCATCGAAGGCGGTGTGACGATTTTTCAAGGAACCAAAGGGCTGATTACTAATTTACAGCTTAATGGTGATCGCTTAGTTGGCAAGGATGCTGACCCGAAAGTTATTGAAGAGGTAATGAAGAAAGGCAATACATTTATAGGTGAAGCTGATGTTGTTGGGACAAAATATTTAACACTCTACGCACCCATAAAAGATGCTAATGGAGACATTATAGGGATGTGGTTTGTTGGTGAGACGATAGATGAGGTTCAACAAATTATTTTCGCATTTATCGGCAAGCTGTTTATTGTCATGTTAATAGGAGCCGCCATTGCGACTTTGGGTAGTTTCCTTTTCACAAGAGCATTTGTAAGACCACTTAAGGAAATGAATCGTCAACTTCGAGATATTGCAGAAGGGGAAGGGGATCTAACAAAACAGCTACAAATTAATTCGAAGGATGAAGCAGGTGAGCTTGCACAATCCTTCAATAAAATGCTGACAAGTTTAAAGAGCTTAATGCAACAGATTGCCGAAACATCTCATCAGGTTGATTTATCCTCTGATACTTTAACATCCCAATCAGATCAATCAGCGGAAATGACAAGAGCATTAGCCTCAACGCTACAAGATTTAGCACAAGGCTCTAGAACGACATTACATACTACAGCGGAGAACTTAACGGCTATGCAGGAAATGGCCATTGGTATTCAGCAAGTGGCTGAAACTGCTTCAACAGTGTCAGATGCTGCTGATGTAATGGGGCAAGAGGCAGCGCAAGGAAATGATTCCTTGAATCGTGTAATGTCGCAAATGACAATTATAAATGATTCTTCTGATCATGTAGAGAAGCAGGTACGAATATTAGGTGAACAATCACAACAAATAGGCAATATTGTTGATGTGATAACTAGTATTGCAGATCAAACGAACTTACTTGCTTTAAATGCTGCGATTGAAGCAGCACGGGCAGGGGAACAAGGAAAGGGCTTTGCCGTAGTAGCAGATGAGGTACGAAAATTAGCAGAGCAATCGAAGCAATCAGCAGACCAAATTGCGGTCCTTATACAATCGATTCAACACGACACTACCAATGTGATTACAGCTATTTCGAGTAATACGAAGGAAACTGCTGCAGGTATGGAAGTTGTTGATGAAACAAAAGAGGCCTTCCAAAAAATTATGCAGTCCATAGAAGGAGTAAGTTCGCAGCTTCATGACATTTCTGCGGTGACAGAGCAGATGTCAGCAAGCATTGAAGAAGTGACCGCTTCCACAGAGGAAATGGCTCGTATTGCTAGTAGTGCAACAGATAGTTCTGAACATGTAACAGTCACTGCTAAGGAGCAATTAGCCTCGATAGAACATATGGCTTCTACAGCTAAGGAAATGGCTCAGCAGGCAGATGAGCTTCAGGGCTTATTAAAGAAATTTCATTACTAAGACTAAACAATCAGGCTGCAACGCTGCGTGGTGAAACTAAACATATAGAACATGATAACCTAACAGTCGCCCAATGGCTAGATATTGGTTCGAGTTAAATAAAGGTAAATGGAAACCTGCTACCATTACCCAACATGAGGGCTTTATAAAGCTATTTTAAGCCTTTTCTTGGCTCTTACAAGTTGAAAAAACTTGAAAAGGTTATTTATCAAACGGTATTTATTAATGTGCTACAGGACAAGTTAAAACCTTCTACAATACGTGCCCTGCATTCAATTTTTAAGATTGCTATCAATGCAGCGGTAACAGAGGAAATCCTATTACGCAATAAATTAAATGGAGTCGCTCCCCCTTCTCTAAGAGATATATAAACAGAAAAAAATTATCTCACGCCTAGTCAACTTAGTGTATTGCTAGATCATATTAAGCAACATGAGGATATTGCCTACTATTGCTTATTCTTAACAATTGCTTATACAGGTATGCGTAAAGGTGAGGCATTGGGGCTTCAATGGCGAAATATCGACTTTACCAATCAAACGATAACTATTGAGCGAACTAGAGGGAATAACGGTATAGGATCAACGAAAACAAAAAATAGTGAACGTACCATAAAAGTAGATGATATGGTGGTGCAGCAGCTATAGAGCTATCGAATGGCTGTTAAAGCGTTAATTGGATATGCACGTGTGTCAACAGGATACAAAATTTAGATTTACAAACAGATGCGTTAACACAACATGGTTGTACAAAAATTTTTCACGATAAAATAAGTGGGGCAAAAAAACAACGTCCAGGTTTAGAGGAAGTACTTCGGTATGCACGTGAAGGCGACACCATTGTCGTTTGGCGATTGGACTGACTAGGACGTAACATGCAAGATTTGATTTAAATTGTGAACAGCTTAAATGAACGTGGTGTTGGCTTTCATAGTCTTCAAGAAAATCTAACTATGGACAAAAGTAATGCAACGGGGCAATTAATGTTTCACTTGTTCGCAGCATTTGCGGAATTTGAATGTAATCTAATCGAAGAACGCTCTGTTGCAGGTTGAGCAGCTGCAAAGTCGCGTGAACGTCCGGGAGAAGTATGGACCAAAAGATATTGAAATGATGAAGGCTTTAATTGAAAGTGGTACACCGATTAAAGATGTTGCAGAAAGGTGGGGCGTGTCTCGGACGACGATTTATCGCTATTTAGAAAAAGAGTAAATCGGATTATGAGCGCATCGATCAAGCCCGATCTGGTCAAAGCCTTAACCTTGTCTAGCCAATGTCCGAAGTCTGCTTTGAACTAAGAAAAATAGCTGAAAAGCCGATCCAATCATATTTCTCGTAATCTAAAAAAGCCATTAGTTCTGTTTCGCTGTTTCTAAATTCATACAGAAAAAATTGGGTGTGGTGACTAATTCAAACAAGAAAAGGTCTTACGTTTTTGTTGACTTATTCATTAAAAAGAAATTTTTATACTTTCAATCAAAATCAACTGAAAAGTGTATTATTATAATATGTTAATAATTACAAAATATAGGAGATAGCAAACAACCAACAAGATTTATGCATCACCTCTCTATATAACAAAAATCTAGATGGTTCAAAATTTTATAAAAAAATAAAAGGTGGGAAATTTATGACAATCGTTGATATTGAACAAAAAGCTTATGAAGAGTTGAAATGGTATGCTACTAGAAAATTTAAAGTACAACCTAATTCATTTAAAAACCCTAGTTTATATAGTTGGAATATTAAGAATGTAGACGCTGTGCCAGATATAGTTAATATTAGATCTAATCCTAAAATATTGTTAACATCTGTTCAAGTTTTATCAAATGATACAAGTATACAGCAATCTCAAACTATTAAGTTTTCACAAAAGTGTACAGAGACTACTACAACAAGTACCACAACAGGATATAAGATTGGCACAAGTATTAAATCTACTACTAAAGGTAAAATAAAAGTAGGGTTTTTAATAGCTGGAGAGATTGAACAAAGTGTAGAAGTATCTTTAACAGGTGAATATAATCATAGCACTACTAAAACTACTACAAGTACTCATGAAGAATTATGGGAGTATACTCAACCTGTACTAGTTCCTGCTAGAAGTAAAGTTATCGCTACATTTTATATTATGGGAGGTCCTGTTACGATCCCTATGACCTTATCTGCTAATATTTCTGGAACTGGAGTCTCACCAAAAGGAAGTCCTTATCATCTATCCAAAATATATTTTAAAGAACAAAATTTTTCAAATAATTCTTCGTTATCAGCTAGGGCATCGGTCCTTTATAATCCGAACTGGTCAGGGTATTCTCCTGTGTTTACAGGAGTAGGAGAGAATTATTCATTAAATGTAGAAGGCGCATCAGTTAGTGCAAATACAGTTGGCTTATATTCCTATGTAGAATTCAAAGAATATCCATTATCTGCTGATACTGTTGATATTGATGCTGTTCCAATGAGAGAATATTATTCTACTCCAATTCTTAGAAATGGTACGCCTGCTCTTATTCCGACGGATTCATTTAACCCATATTCAAGATTTGCCTCTGTAGATCATAATGCACATTCAATGAGTAAAGAGGAGTGAAATAATTTATTTATTAAAACAGCCAGATTTCCCTAATTGGAGATTTGGCTGTTTTTATTTGTAAAAAAACAGTTTCTTAAATCGTTTCGATCAAGCCAGGTGCATCCTGTAGCGTCTGATCCGGCCAATTCCTGAAGTTTGCTTTTGACCACCCAAACACCAGGTACCCAAGATTATTTGTATGTAAAAAAAGTCTACTCTAAAATTTTCGATAAAGAAGATAAGTAAATATTTAGTTGTGCTTTTTATCATTATGTTGCCTAAAAGTCTGGCTTAAACGTTATCAATTTCACATAAGTGGCATGGTTTCAAAGATTGCCGAAAAGGTGATTGTCTGTGAGAAAGACATGGTAGATACAATCATTTCACCTTTCTCAAACGGCATTATGGAGAGCACAAATAATAAAATAAAGCTCATCAAAAGGCGTGGATTTGGCTACGTAAATGATGATCATCTTTTCCTTTGTTTACGTTTGGAAACAGGTCATTGAATTTGTCATCCCCGGAATTTGGTGATGATCCGGTTTTTCCCAAAAAATTTCATATTATGGGTTAACTAATATTTTCATCCTCTGAGGTGTAGAGTCTTTTTTTGCGAATATCTTATTTCAAAGAAGGATGATATATGAAAACTTCATTTTAAAGTTGTAATTTTAAACTTTGGTTCTTTGACAAATTTGTTTTTCAACACTTGATGAAACCATTAAGGTTTCATTAAGAAAAGTCGATTGAAATTAATGCAAACTTATAATGTATTACGCATTAAGATAGTAAAAGAAAAGGAGAATCGAAAATGGGTATCAAAAATAATTATGTAAAAGCAACAGTAGGTGTCACACTAGCTGTCAGTTCTGTTCCTATGTTTGCACCTACTTACGCACAGGCAACCACCTTTTCGGATGTCCCCCAATCTGCCTATTTCTATGACGCAGTGCATGCATTAGCTGAACGAGAAATTGTGAAAGGGTATGTGGATCATACATTTAAGCCTAATGTAGCGGCTACACGTGGACAAATAGCGAAAATTTTGGCCGGTATATTGGGGCTGGATACGAATGATGTAGTGGATCCAGGATTTACCGATGTTTTGCCTAGCGATTCCTATTATGGGGCGATTGCGGCCTTAGCACAGGCGGGCATTATTAGTGGCTATGAGGATCATACGTTCCGCATGAATGAACCACTTCAGCGCAATCATCTAGCAAAAATTTTGGTGAAAGCATTTCATTTACAATCACCAGAAGGCGCGATCATGCCGTTAATGGATGTGAGTAAGGAATATAAGGACTATATTCTGCCGCTTTATACAAATGGGATCACAACAGGGAGAACAGCGACCCAATTTGATGGTGGGTCGTACGTTACACGCGGGCAACTAGCGGTCTTTGTCATGCGAACAGAGGCAGTCGTCCAATTAACGGCGAACGAGGAAGAGACACCAAATACCGATCCGAACGCTTTAACTGAATCTTATCCAGAGCCAGAACCGGAACTAAATTTAACCTTTACACTGTCAATTGAAGGCATGGCAGAAATTTTTTCAACTGATAAGGAATATGAACTGATGACATCGGCTGTTATTGCGAAGATGTATTTGGAGGGGGATGTTGTAAAAATCACCTTTGTTTCAGAAGAAGCCATTCCGAAAGAGCCGTTTAAAGTAAAGATTCAAAATGTCGAGTATGAATTTAAATTTAATGTGAATGGAAATACATGGGTCGGGAATAAATTTAAGGAATCTGTTTCGCCAGTCCCAGAGTCAAGACCAACACCAGATCCAGCAACATCTCCGCCGAGTACGATTTCAGTAATAGATATCTCACTGAACGTTACAGCCGCAACGATCAATCAAGGGGAAACGGCGCAATTGACGGCATCCATCTTACCAGCAAATGCAACAAATAAAAATGTGACATGGACTTCCTCGGATTCGAAAGTTGCAACGGTAGATAGCCGAGGTAAAGTGACTGCGATTGGTGTAGGGAACGCAACCATCACAGCGAAAACAGCAGATGGAGCGAAAACAGCAACAGTAACTTACACGGTAACCCCTTAAGAAAAATAAACGAAACGTTACTCGATAAGTCTGAACAGATGAAACGAGTGGGTTTAGCAACATCGCTAAATCTAACGATGAAGAAGAAAGGGTTGGTGAATGGCCAATCTCTATCTAACAGTCAGCAGATAGAAGCCTAATCCTCCTGCATCCAGTGAGACGCTACCACGTCGAAGGGGTGAAGTCAGGTGAAGTCGTACTCGCAGGGCGAGGCGGGGCTCTTTAAAAGATGGCAATGGTTAGGACAACGAATCCATTATGTAAAGCACGAGTACCCAATCTGTATGATAAGAAGCTACGCTAGGGGTTTTGTACAGATTCGTCGAGTTGTAATGCTCGATTGGTCATGAAAGAAATTGACTGTTAAATTCATGTTGGTACGCGTTCGCAAAGTGGAAACCTAAAGTCATCAAAATAAGGGATTCTCTTCATGGAACGTTTGAAGCCTTCTGTGCGTAGGTGGGATAGCACCAATGAGGGATAGAAGGTGGCAGCGGGTTTGTAGTAGTGACGATTGCTAGCCGTTTGGACTTGACTGGTAACAGTCAAGAAGGAGAAAACTAGCAGGAACGAAGGAACCCAGTCAGTGACAAAAGTCGTTGATGGATCGCCGTGTGCGGTGAAAGCCGCCTGCATGGTGAAGGCTCACTATAAACCACATGCTATTGAATGTGGATAAGGTGGGAATAGCCCAGTGAATGTAGTAACAGTAAAAACAGCACCAACAAAAGTATCATACAATGTTGGCGATAACCTAGACTTAACAGGTTTAGTAGTTACTTTGCAAAAATCTAATGGGTCTACAGAAGATGTAGGATTAGCAGATTTTGCATCAAAAGGAATCACAGTAAGCCCAACAAATGGTACAGCATTAACAGTGTTAGATAATACAGTAACAATTACTGTGAGTGGAAAAACAGTCACTCAAATGATTACGGTTACGCCTATTACAGTAACAAATGTGGCAGTAAAAACAGCACCAACAAAAGTATCATACAATGTTGGTGATAACCTAGACTTGACAGGTTTAGTAGTTACTTTGCAAAAATCTAATGGGTCCACAGAAGATGTAGGATTAGCAGATTTTGCATCAAAAGGAATCACAGTAAGCCCAGAAGCTGGTGCGGTGTTAACAACGTCAACTACTGCAGTAACAATTACTGTGAGTGGAAAAACAGTTACTCAAGCGATTACGGTTACGCCTATTACAGTAACAAATGTAACAGTAAAAACAGTACCAACAAAAGTAACATACAATGTTGGTGAAACATTAGATTTAGCAGGTTTAGTAGTTACTTTGCAAAAATCTAATGGAACATCAGAAGAGGTAGCATTTGCAGATTTCGTATCAAAGGGAATCACAGTAAGCCCAACAAATGGTACAGCATTAACAGCGTCAAATAATACAGTAACAATTACTGTGAGTGGAAAAACAGTCACTCAAATGATTACGGTTACGCCTATTACAGTAACAAATGTGGCAGTAAAAACAGCACCAACAAAAGTATCATACAATGTTGGCGATAACCTAGACTTAACAGGTTTAGTAGTTACTTTGCAAAAATCTAATGGGTCTACAGAAGATGTAGGATTAGCAGATTTTGCATCAAAAGGAATCACAGTAAGCCCAACAAATGGTACAGCATTAACAGCGTTAGATAATACAGTGACAATTACTGTGAGTGGAAAAACAGTCACTCAAGCGATTACGGTTACGCCTATTACAGTAACAAATGTAACAGTAAAAACAGCACCAACAAAAGTATCATACAATGTTGGTGATAACCTAGACTTGACAGGTTTAGTAGTTACTTTGCAAAAATCTAATGGGTCTACAGAAGATGTAGGATTCGCTGATTTTGCATCAAAAGGAATCACAGTAAACCCAACAAATGGTACAGCATTAACAACGTCAAATAATACAGTAACAATTACTGTGAGTGGAAAAACAATTACTCAAATGATTACGGTTACGCCTATTACAGTAACAAATGTGGCAGTAAAAACAGCACCAACAAAAGTATCATACAATGTTGGTGATAACCTAGACTTGACAGGTTTAGTAGTTACTTTACAAAAATCAAATGGGTCTACAGAAGATGTAGGATTCGCTGATTTTGCATCAAAAGGAATCACAGTAAGCCCAACAAATGGTACAGCATTAACAATGTCAAATAATACAGTGACAATTACTGTGAGTGGAAAAACAGTTACTCAAGCAATTACGGTTACTCCTTAATAAAAATAAACGAAACGTTACTTTATAAGCTAGCTACTACGCTAGTGAAATAAGTGGAAATGATACATTTCTAACTATTACATTGAATAGGTGGGTGAAATACCCATCCTTGCGAAACAGTCAAGTAAGCAAGTGCCTAATCCTCCTGGGTCCAGTGACGCGCTAATATGCGAGAAGGGGCTAAGTCAGGTGAAGTCGTACTCGCAGGGCGAGGCGGGGCTCTTTAAAAGATAGCTATGGTTAGGTAGACGAATCCATGTAGGCAGGGTGAGGTAGTGAATACCGCGAAAAATGCTAGGAGTTCGGTAGGCATCCGAACATCTGAGATGATGTTATGGAGATGAGTAGAATTGACTGTTAAACTGGTCTTTCTCACACCTGATAAGATAGTGGAAACCTAAGGCTATAAAAAAAGGGATAAATGTAATGGAACGTTTGAAGCCTTCTATGCGTAGGTGGGTTAGCACCAAAGAGGCATAGAAAGTGACAGCGGGTTTGTAGTAGTGATGATTGCTAGCCGTTTGGACTTGTATGGTAACATACGAGAAGGAGAAAACTAGCAGGAGCGAAGAAACCCAGTCAGTGACAAAAGTCATTGACGGATCGCCGCGTGCGATGAAAGTCGCCTGCACGGTGAAGGCTCGTTATAAAACCGAGAGATAAAGAAGGTATAAGACGAGAATAGCGAATTAACACTCACAAGCCCATGGAATAATGAATTAGTAGTGAGTGGAGCTCTACCCAATGCAACATTGAGGTTATACTTTGCCGAGTATTATTTACCAGACAGGTTCTACTACTTCGATACAGTTCAAGCTGACGAGAATGGAAGTTGGAGCAATCCAGATCCGCTCACTTCAAGGAATTTATGGTATGTTACTCAAATTATAGATGGGATAGAAAGCGCACCTTCAGACATCGTAGTGATTAAATAAATATCGTGCACCGGGTGCACAGACAATTCAGAATGCGA
Source organism: Lysinibacillus sp. NPDC047702 (assembly GCF_050272555.1). Lineage (NCBI taxonomy): Bacteria > Bacillati > Bacillota > Bacilli > Caryophanales > Bacillaceae > Lysinibacillus > Lysinibacillus sp. NPDC047702. Next base: position 19,887 of record NZ_JBNNMG010000024.1, read on the forward strand.
GAAGGGCTCTACATAGCTTCGGCTGTGTAGGGTTTTTTTATTGTTAAGGAAACTATAGATTTTTTGGCTGTGGATAACTCATGTTTATTTAGGTACAATTTTACTTAAAAAGAAGGCGGTGATGACCATTCAATTTGATAATCATGGGGTGATTAAAACAATCTTAAAGGGCCATTTTTCTGGTTTTTGGGAATTCCATAAGGAGAAGTTTCCAGAAGCCTATCGAAAGGATATTCTTGAAACAGTTCAAAAAACGATTCGTTGTGGGTCATCCGATTTGGGGCATCGCCGTTATGAATGTTTAGGTTGTGAGGGGAATACAAAACCTGTCTTTATTTATTTCTCTCTTGTAAAAGTCGATTTTGTAATAAATGTGGATAAAAGTATACAGATGATTGGTCAGATAAACAACAAGAACTGAGCCCCATCGTCATATGGTATTTACGATTCCTGAAGAACTTCGCAAAGTATTTTTTGTTGTTGCAAGCGGTACTTTGGCTATTTATTTGAAAAGTTTTTAGGACCTGATTATACGAAGGTCCAGCAATATGCAGAGTCGATCAACCAATTTGCAAGCAATCAATCGGAAGTGAATATGACGTTCATCTGGCACCCACATCGATAGGTCTTTATCCGGAGCGACTTCCATGGTTAGCACCGTCATATCCTCAAAGGAAGGTAAATCAATTTATCGGGAAGACTATGTAGAGAGGTATAACCATTATGAATGGCTTTGATTTTTTGGAGCCACATGCAACTGAATCCATTTATTATTGGACTGAGCGTCATTGGACGACAAACGGTGCTTATCTGTCCTATGTTGCTTTTGCAGAGCAACGAAGGTGGCAACCTCTTTCTAAAAAAAGATTTTACGATTGAAACCGTGAGTAAATCATTTCTAGGGAGCTATCATACGAGGAGTCAGTTTACTGGTTTAACGCCGGATACGATTCAAACTTACATACCACTTCATCCAGTAACGACAGAGATGTGTATCGCGGATGCGGATCAAACAGTGACAAGCATGTATGATGAGAGCTTTCTTGCGAAAAAAGATCATTCCTATTTCTTGGAGGGCACTGAAAAAGTCCATAATTTACATCAGACATTTGAAAGTTCGATTTAATCGAACTTTCAAATGCCTTTTTACTTTATAATAATGATATTAAAAGTATGTAGGTGATAAACCCGATGATCTCAAACCAAGAATCTCTTAATCTCAGTCCATTTATGGCGATTTATGACATTATAGTATGAGGTATTATTAAATGAACGAGGCTAATTAGTCTAAGTAAGAGTGTTATAATTTTAATATCAAAATTGAGTGGGAGATATGATATATGTCTGATTGCTGTACAACAGGTACAAAAGAACGGATTTCTGAAAAAAGTGTATATGAGTTTTGTCCATCTTGTAAGGTGAAAGGTAAGAAATTAAAAATAATTACTTTAAAATCAATGTTAAAACCATTAGTACTAGATTCTTTGAATCCTGATTTAGTTCATTTTTTCTGCGCTACAGAGGATTGTGGAGTTGTGTACTTTGATGAACATAAAAAGACTTTCTCAACATCAGAAATTAAAGTTCCTGTTTATCAAAAGGAGGGTTCTCTTACTGTACCTATCTGCTATTGTTTTGAATGGACAAGAGATAAAATTAACAAATATGTGGAAGATGGTCTTTCTTCAAAGCCATTGGATCACATTCGTCAAAACGTTAAAGCAAATAGATGTGGTTGTGATGTAAATAATCCTCAAGGTAGTTGTTGTATGGGGAATATTACAAAATATATAAAAAACCTTTAAATTTTAATACACTTATTTTTACTTACTGACGCATTAGTTGAAAAATTCATAAAAAGATCACTTCGTGATGGAGGGCACTGAAAAAGTCGATTTGCCACAAGAAATGTGATGCAAATCGACTTTTTTTTAGTTTTCAATTCTAACATAAGACAGATTTTCGATATAAAAAGTTTCATTTTTAGTTTTTCAGCCTTCCGTATTATTTTTATAAAGTATTTTCCGATTGCAATATTAGGTTCACTGTTAGTGGCATGTACAGATAATGAGATTTTGTATTCAAATACTACTGATAAAAGGTACTCAATTAACTTTAGTTCTTGGTCATTTTTTATTTATATTATTGGTATATTTAGTAATTAGCTCATCATCTATTCCTTCAAAAATTACTAAAAAATGAATTGGGAAATTAAATAACCTTCTGTTAGTATTAAAGGAAAGGAGGAATAATATGAGAGTAATTACTTTTATTACAACAGTATTTTTAGCATTTGTTTTAATGCCTATAGGAAACGTACATGCGGCTTTGATTCAATTTAGTGATGTTTCTGAGAAGCATAGTAACTATGAGGATATAATGTATTTGTTAGAGAGGGGAATCGTAGCGCCTACGAAAACATATGGCGTGAACGATATTGTAACGCGTGAGGAAGTTGCGGTTTTGATAGCAAAAGCAGTCGGACTTAGTGGTACTCAAAGACCTACAAAATTCAGCGATGTACCTGAACATAGTCCAAATAGCGGTTATATCCAGTCTGCAGTTGAACAAGGGATTATTAAGGGCTATGAAGATGGCACATTTAAGCCAAACGTAAAAGTTACACGTGGTCATATGGCTACTTTCATCGCACGAGCCTTTAATTTACCAAGTGGCAAACAAACTTTTAAAGATATTCCTAAAAATAGCACAGCATATGAAGCGGTCCAACAACTAGTTGCAGCAGGAATTACGAATGGCTATGAGGATGGGACATTTAGACCTTCGAACAATTTAACTAGAGGTCATATTTCAGCATTTTTAGCACGCGCGCATAAATATGAAAATGCTAGTAAAGAGAAGGAATCTGTTGAAGAGCCAATAATCACCAAAACGCCATACAAAATAGATTTAGAATATTTAACAGATGAAGAAAAAGAATTGGCAACATTAATCAATGAATACCGAGAATCATTAGGACTGAAACCATTCATAATTTCAAGGTCATTAACTACAGTAGCGAGGGCGCATGTAATCGATTCTAATAATTATTCTCCATCACAAGGGGCGGATCAGCGGGGAATTAAATGTAACTTACATAGCTGGTCTAGCAATGGTTCTTGGTCACCGATTTGTTACACAAGCGACCACCAGTATGCAAAACAAATGTGGGATAAACCACGGGAATTAACGTCTTACAATGGAAATGGCTTCGAAATTTCAGCTAGTTCTATTGGTATAAGTCCTTCAATGGCGCTTGACATGTGGAAAAATTCTACGGGACATAACGATGTCATTATCAGTGCTGGAAGTTGGTCCACGTTAACAGTAATGGGTGTAGGAATTAATGGAAACTATTCACATGTGTGGTTTGGAAAAGAGCCTGATTATGCTTTGCCAATAGAGTGATTAAACTATTACTCTACACACATTAGTTCCTTTCTGAAAAAGCTCAGGTACTCAATTATTTTGATATGCTCCCTATTCGGTAGACAGATAAAAAATAAAATCTGTTTATCTAAGGGACGTAACAAGGTTTAGATAAAATAAGTTTGAATCAACTGAAAAGCGCTTCAAATCCTTTAGTATCGAGGGTTTGAAGCGCTTTCCTATTTTTGAGAATTCGTTAGAAAAGGATAGAAAATGAAAAGTTTCTACACATTTTCTACACAAAAAATGTTCAAAAAGATGCTAATTGTCAGTTCTAAATCGAACCCCTTTATCTAATACAGATTCCATCACCACTCGAATATGATGTAGCTTCGTTTTAATGTTTAACATTGAAATGAAATTAGATATTAAAAGAACATAATTTACCATATAAATGTGTCATGTCTTTAAACCTCTCTGATGTCACTATTCATGTGATATCTGTCCTTTCTTCTTAATCTACCCATTCCATGACCAATTTGTCCATGCACTGTTTGTTGTCATTGCGTTTTATTTCCTTAATTGGTTATCTTATACATAGTGTACTTGGTGAAGCTTATAGTGAAATAATGCCTGTCTTAAAGAAATCTTAAAAGTAGGTGATAGAATGCAAGATGTGTCAATTTTAGTGTTAGAGGATGAACGTGCTATTGCGGAGATGATTGAAATTATCTTAAGAAAAGATGGATTTTTAAACATCACATTATGTAGCACCGTAAACCATTTAATCACGGTGACGTGACTGTAGAAGAATATATAGTATTGGAAGGTTTAGCCGAATGTTTTGCTGAAGAGATGTATGGGAAAGAGTTGATAGGGCCTTGGATTGCAGATTTTGATAAAGAAGAGATGTAGTACTCAATCGAAGTGATAAAAAAAGGACGGAAGACTAAAGGTTTTGGAGAAGTATCAGCCTATATGTTTGGTGATGATATTGCTATGAAACGAGGGTACAGTCCAGTTGGTTTATCAGTAAATGCAGGTAATTTTGTTCAAATTAATGTAAATAACATTGATAAACGAACAAAAAGAAAGAGCGAAACGTGGATGATTTTCTTTAAAGATACTGAAGGAAATACACATGCTTTAATGTGCGAAGTACAAATTTAATTCGTATATCTTCTTTATCAGACTATCGGGTGCTTTACTTGAAGATCATTGAGTTACATATGCAGCTCAATATCCGAACCGTTGTTAGTGATTTCCAAGAAATATACTACAAATGCTTATTTATTGTTAGAAAAAAGGATTAATGATTGGTTTGCACGTTGTGAAAGCAAAAATATAAAGGTGGTATAATAAAGGAAAATGGTGATGATAGAACAATATGGACACTAAAAAAAATATTGCAAATATTAGCCTATTAAAAGAGAAAATTTCTAATTGTCATAAATTGAGTGATGAAGAGCTGTTTCTTGCTATAAAAGAGTTTGAGAAAACACCCAGGTTAGAGGTTTCAATTTATTATCAAGATATATTTAATGATCTGAAGTTTTCTAAAAACCTTCTTGATATCTATATTAAGCATAAGGATAATACTAAACTTGTAGTTCTGCTTGTTTCAGCAATTGGGAATATGATTCAGAGATATGATCTTCCGGAAACAAAGGAGATTTACGAATTCATGTTGGAAAATTCCGATAAAAGTAACATAGGACCTTATGTCGCGATATTCCTGCCTAGATTAAAACATTTTGAAAACTATGATAATAAGTGGGAATATTTTATGAATGTCAAAAAAATGTCCCCCAAAAAAGTAGCCGAAAGTTCTTTTGAAAATATAATGGATTTGTATTTAGAAAAAATTCCGGAACAATATAAAAATGAGGCCATAGAATATTTTAATAAAAAATTAGAAGAGTCTAACAATGAATATGGCAAACAATATTATCAAGATATCATCAATAAAATCAAGTGTTAATATCAACGAGAACCGGGCGAGATGACGTTTTCAGTGGATATTACCGTAAATTACATCGCAGCAGGATATTATAACTATTGTAGGAGAGTAATCATTTAGTAAATTATCGTTAAAAAATAAATATTATAAGTAAAAATTGCAGGAAACAGATAAACAATAAAAAAAGTATCGCTCATATTCTTTAAATTTCCGACTCGTTGATTTCAGCCAAAAGGAAAAGTTCGATTTGGAGAACGAGTAGTTTTCCAAGTCGAACTTTTTATTTAGAGACTTGCAGGGTAGCCCCTTATTCACACATGATATACCTATACACTCGCTCGCCTAGTTTTAATTAGCCCCATTCAGCCCCAATATATATATGCAGTATTCTGCATATATATATTGGGGAGAGACTTCCTAAATCATTGATGTATCAACGGTTATTCAGTTATTCATGTTCACTTTGCACCCTTCCCATATTACACAATCTAAAATCAACTTTGTGAATATTGGTGGAGCTATATATCAACAATAGTGTTTTGCCAATAACGGCTGTACAAACAGAAAAGCCTGAATAGTCTTAGCGTTATTTTTGTTGTCTAAATCGGCAGGGAATTACTTCCTTTAGTCGAATTGGTGTAGATGAGAGGAGTGAATTTTATGGCAAAGCCAAAGTGTCCAGAATGTAAAATTGAAGGATTAGAACACATAGTATCTGAAGATAGTACTGAAGAATCAGAAGATGGACAACCATGGTTTAATGTTGCTTTTTGTAATAACTGTGGGCATGTATATGGTATTTTTAACAAGTATTCGCTTAATCCTTTTGATTTTGACTAATTTAAAGTTTAATAATTTCGCACTCTCAACTGAGGGTGCTTTTTGGATAGTACCTATGGATGTTGGGATGTTTTAGTTATACTTATGTTCTAAATAAACCAAAGAATATATTTATATTAATTCAATGAACAAAGATGATTTTTTAGGTAGATTTAAATAGGAGCTAACGTATCTTAATGCGCCAAAATCAATTGTTGAGAAACTTTTAACTAGATTGAATTATATTGAAACTATTCAAGTACAAAAAAGACATGTGTATGATTACATATTTGGACATTCGGATAGTCATTACTTTTGATTTGAATGGGGAATATATGATTAGTACTTTGACTATTAATCAATAAGTACGTTTTGAAACGAATACATTCTAATAGTTCAAACTTGTAATGGGTGATCTGCTACACACAACACTACACTACACAATTATAGTCGGGAAATACGATGGAAGCTATGACTATGATATATAAGTGCTTTAGCTTTCTCAAGTTTCTATATGAACAAATAAATTATTATCAAACTGAAAACTTTACTGACAGTGGATGTCAGTGAAGTTTTTTTATAATAGGATTTATTAATTAGAAAGGAAGTGTCTATTATGAATGCAAAGGTGTATCTTTATGTATTTGATACAATGTCAGACTGGGAGGTAGGCTATTTAATTGCTGAACTTAACTCAGGGAGGTATTTTAAAAAGGAACTAGCACCTTTAGAGGTGATTACAGTAGGCATTGATAAAAATGCTGTTACGACAATGGGAGGATTAAAAATAATACCTAGTGTTTCTATTGAAGAGTGTATTTTAACAAGTTCGGATATTTTTGTTCTTCCAGGAGGAGATACCTGGTTAGAATCAATACATGACCCCATCTTGAAAAAGATATCTAAATCTTTAAAAGAAGGAATGGTTGTTGCTGCAATTTGTGGTGCAACTGTGAGACTGGCAAATGAGGGATTACTAGACTCTAAAAGACACACAAGCAATCATCTAGAATATTTGAAAATGGTTTGTCCTAATTATAGTGGAGAAAAATATTATGCAATGGAACCGGCTGTAACTGATGCAAATTTAATTACTGCATCAGGAATAGCTCCTTTGGATTTTACAATGCATGTATTGAAATTGCTCGGTGTATTTGCACCTGAAACATTGCATGCATGGTTTAAACTGTATCAAACGCAAGAGCCAAAATACTTTTTTGATTTAATGAATTCTATCGAATAGCAAATGGGTGGAATATTATTAAAAAAATAAAAGCGATAATCTTCATCTTACTAGCAATTATTTTTTCTCAAAGGTTCCCATAATGAATACATATCAGTAAAATAGAGTAGGTTAGGGGGACTTTATTTTGAAAGATCAACGTTTTAAAGTTGCGCATCGAGAGGCGCTTATTGGTGTGGTGCTTGTCATCGTCAATTTTGCGATCTGGTTTGGCTTTGCCTATGGACTAGGTTCTGGTGATCCGACAAGCTATACGTATGTTTTCGGTTTCCCTGCATGGTTTTTCTATAGCTGTATCGCAGGGACAGGCTTTATGATACTTCTCATTTGGTTTGTCATGAAACTCTTTTTCAAAGAGGTACCGTTTGAGGATGAGGAGGTGGATCAATAATGCATTGGCAAGTTATTTTTCCACTGTTATTATTTTTAGTCATTATCTTTGGCATTGGTGTCTGGGCTAATAGGCATGTACGTTCCTCCAATTCATTTTTACAGGAGTACTTTCTAGGTGGTCGTGAAATGGGCGGTTTCCTCTTAGCTATGACCATGATAGCTACATATGGTAGTGCAAGTAGTTTTATTGGTGGTCCAGGTGTTGCTTACACGAAAGGTCTAGGATGGGTGTTATTAGCAATGGCACAGCTTCCTGCTGGCTATTTTGTGCTCATGATATTAGGGAAAAAATTTGCCATTCTTGCAAGACGTTATCATGCCATTACATTAATTGATTTTTTACGAGAGCGCTATAAAAGTCATGTGATTGTGATCTTATCCGCTATTAGTATTATTGTCTTTTTATTTTCTGCTATGATGGCACAATGGGTAGGTGGCGCACGACTTATTGAATCATTAACAGGCTTAAATTACACAGTAGCACTCTTTATCTTTGCGATTTCTGTGTTAGTGTATGTCATTATAGGTGGCTTTCGTGCTGTAGCATTAACAGATACTGTGCAGGGCTCTATTATGGTCATTGGAACGATTATATTATTAATTGGGACAATTATCGCCGGTGGAGGCATCGATCAAATTATGACATCCCTTGTCGCAGAAAACCCAAATTTTGTCTCTCCATTTGGAGCAGAGGGTGATTTAACACAATTATATGTTTCTACATTTTGGATTTTAATCGGGGTTGGAGTTGTAGGGCTTCCACAAATCGCAGTTCGTGCTATGAGCTATAAAGATTCTAAAAGCATGCATTTAGCGATTATCATTGGCACTATTGCCATTGGGACAATCATGTTTGGGATGCATTTAATTGGTGTCTTAGCTCGTCCAGTTTTACCAGGAATTGAGATTGGGGATAAGGTAATGCCCCTACTGACATTAAAGGTTTTACCGCCTTTTCTAGCTGGTGTTGTCTTAGCTGCACCAATGGCGGCCACAATGTCAACAGTCAACGCATTATTGATGCTTGTAAGCTCTACTGTTGTGAAGGATATTTATCTAAATTATATAAAACCAACAGCTAATGATACAGAAATTAAGCGAGCTAGCTTTATTGTCACGACTGTTATAGGTTTAGCCGTTATCGTTTTTGCTTTGAATCCACCAGATTTATTAGTCTGGCTGAATTTATTTGCTTTTGGTGGACTTGAGGCAGTCTTTATTTGGACAGTTGTATTGGGGCTCTATTGGAAGAAGGCTAATAAGTACGGTGCTATTGCGTCAATGTTTTCAGGCATGATCTTGTATATTGTTATTGATCGTTTTTACCCGTCCATCTTCGGAATGCATACCGTGACTATCCCGATTGTCGCTTCTTTATTCATCTTTGTAATTGTAAGTTTATTAACAAGCCATAAATTTAAGGAAGATAAGTTATTTATTTAACTAGAAAAATGCCGTGAATTTTCGTTCACGGCATTTTTCATGTCTATTAATGGGCAAAGTAATCATATGCATTTTTTGTTAATAATGTTATGGTCACAATAATAAACAAAACACGTACAAAACCGCTACCTTTTTTAATGGCTACACGTGAACCTACCATCGCACCAGCAATTTGAGCGATGCCCATTATGAAACCATAGGCAAAATGAACATGTCCTAAGTAGACGAACATTAAAAGACCCGCAAAATTACTTGCTAAATTTAAAAACTTTGCATTTCCTGCAGCCTTTAAAAAGTCAAAGCCAACAAGTAGAAAGCTAAAGATTAAGAATGATCCAGTACCTGGACCAAGAAATCCATCATAAAACCCAATACTAAATAGCAAAAACATAAATAAAGCCAAGTGTAAAGGAGACAATGTTTTAACAGCGGATACAGAGCCCCAATCCTTTTTAAAAATCGTATAAACTGTTACCCCTGCTAGCATTATGAGCATGATTGGTTTGAGTAGCGAGGGATTGATTAAATGTACAGTCCATGCGCCAAATAACGATCCGACAAAGGCTAGTGGAAAGTATTTTATGACAGAACGAATGTCTAACTGTCCTGAACGATAAAAGGAAATCGTAGAGGTTAAAGAACCCATAGTCCCCGCTAACTTATTGGTTGCAACGGCTGCTGCAGGATTTAAACCCGCAAACAAAAGAGCAGGTAATGAGATTAAGCCACCACCACCAACCACAGAGTCTACAAAGGCTGCGAGAAACCCAAACGCAATCAATAAAATTACTACATTTACATCTACTTCAAAAAGCATGTTGACACCTCATTAGATAGTTACTACTGAAATAGTAACTAATTTTTATTTCGCTGTAAAGACTATTTTTTTCATTAGCTTCTATTCATCAAATTATTCTATAATAAAGGAAATGGAGGGATTGGATGGATGAATTAATCGCCCAATTAAAAGAGCTAGGATTTACAGAATATGAAGGAAAGGCCTATACGGCACTTGTCCAAAAGAGCCATATTAGTGCTTATCAGGTCAGCAAAAACTCTGGTATTCCTCGAGCAAGAGTTTATGACATACTGGATGTGCTCGTTGAAAAAGGATTAGTGCTGAAAGAGGAGGCTGCTGATCAAACAACTTATTCTTCCATTCCTGTTGCTATGTTTTTACAGCAAATTCAACAGCGCTGGCAATCGAATTTTACGTCAATTAGTGACCAATTAGAAAAATTAGAAACTAAGGAGCAGGAAGCGGAGCCTAAAGTGTTAATGTTAAAAGGGAAGCAGACCATTATTAATTATTGTCAGTCATTATTAAAGAAAGCGGAGAAAAAGGTACTTCTTTCTATGTGGGAAGAGATGTATGAAGCATTGAGAGAGGATATTTTATTGGTGGCTGAACAAGTTCCTGTTCACGGTATTACACTATATGTGCATGAACCTGTGTCATCCATCGATATGCATCGAATGACATATTATACGAAAAAATCTTCTACACAGCACTGGTTTATCTTGTCTATCGATGGTCAAGAGATGATTTATGGACATTCTCCTTCAAATCTTGAAACTGCTTTTATTACGAATGATCCGGTTCACATTTATTTATTAGAGGATTATATTTGGCATGATGTCCTTATTAATCGTCTCCTAAGACGAGATGATCATGAGCTTGAGGAATGGATTACGAAAGAACGAAAAGCATTTTTTGTAGAGTAAAAAATAAAGAATCTGCTTGCCTTTAGAGGCAAGCAGATTCTTTTTTAATAAAATACTTTATCAACATTATATCTAGAGCGGAAAACATTAATGGCATACGTTTCGTAAATTTCACGTTCCATTGGATCTTCTATTTCATAAACTTCAATTTTGAAAATTTCTTGACGATGATTTTTCATAGGTGATACATTGTCTTCAAAATGTTTTTTTATACGTTGACGAATTTTACGCGCTTTACCGACAAATAAAAGCTCATTTTTCTCATTGTAAAATAAGAAGATGCCACCTTTGTCTCGTGTGATTTTATGGAAGTCAATAAAACCATGGTATGGTGTAATTGGTACATCACCAGGCTTTAAATCTTGCTCACGCTGGCGAATCACTAAATCTGGTTTAGGAAATTCAATTTTAATCAAGCTATTCACGTTCCTCTCTGTTACTAAAGGTATATGTTAACATAATCACAGCATGTTTACCATAAAATTTCATATGTTGTTATGATGATTAGTGTTCATCAAAATTTAGCTAAACATGCATAGTAATGACAAAATATTCTATGTTTTATTGATATTCTTAATAGTTCATGTTACAATTCATTTTAATTAAATAATCTTATCAAGAGAAGCTGAGGGATTTGGCCCGATGACGCTTCAGCAACCTCTAACAAATGTTAGAAAGGTGCTAATTCCAGCAAAGGTTTTTTCCTTTGAGAGATAAGAGTGAACGTGGTGAAAATCCCCCTCATTCTATCTCGCATGGAATAAGGGGGATTTTTTAATTTCATAAAAAGTGTCATTGTAAACTTGATTTTGAAGAGGGAAATAAAAGAGAGGGGAATGCAAGATGCCAATTAATATTCCAAAAAACTTACCAGCTGGAGAACATTTACGAGAGGAAAAGATTTTCGTGATGGAAGAGGATCGTGCGAATACACAACAAATTCGTCCATTAAATATATTAATTTTCAACTTAATGCCTGAAAAAGAGAAAACAGAGCTGCAATTACTGCGCTTGCTAGGGAATACGCCACTGCAAGTCAATATTACATTTTTAAATACAGCAACACATGAATCAAAAAATGTTAGTAAATCACATTTACAGCTATTTTACACGACTTTCCAACAAATTCGTCATCGCCGCTTTGACGGAATGATTATTACAGGAGCACCTGTAGAGAAGATGGCTTTTGAAGAAGTGAATTACTGGCAGGAAATCTCACAAATTATGGATTGGTCTAAGAAAAACGTGACATCTATCCTACATATATGTTGGGGGGCACAGGCTGCTTTATATCATCATTATGGAATCGGGAAGGTTGAACTTCCAGCAAAATGCTCAGGTGTTTATTCGCATGTCATTACAGATTTAACAGTCGACTTAGTGCGTGGATTTAGTGATTTATTTACAGCACCACATTCTCGTTATACATCTGTTTCTATTGATGAAGTACGCAATCATCCTGATTTACGTTTACTGTCCTATTCAGAGGATGCAGGTGTATTTATTGTGCAGTCCAAGGATAATAAAAACATTATGATCACAGGTCATCTTGAGTATGATGCAACAACTTTAGCAGATGAATATAATCGAGATGTCGCAAAAGGGTTAGATATTACTGTACCGGTGAACTATTTCCCGAATGACGACCCAGCACATGAGCCAATTAATACATGGCGTGCCCATACCCATTTGCTATTCTCAAACTGGCTGAATTACTATGTTTATCAAGAAACACCATATGAATGGGATTTCGTTGATGAAATTGAATATCATATTTAGTTAAATTTAAATCCGCAAAAAGCCCAATGTCTCAACTTACTAGAGTGAGAGGTTGGGCTTTTGCTATTTCACTCTTTGTTCACAAATACTGCCATTTTTCCCTTGGATAATTTCTAAAAAGTTGAATTCTACTTAATGTTTGGTATATTATTTTATCAAATGATAGATTTAACTATCATTTTTATTTTACTGAAAGAAGGGATTCATGATGATAAGTGTAGAAGATGTTCCAAAACCAAAAACATTTGGTCCACTTGGCCATTTGCCCTTAATCGATAAAGAGCAGCCAACATTATCACTTTGTAAGCTTGCAGAAGAGTATGGGCCGATATATCGATTAGAAATCCCAGGTTATACTAGCTTAGTAATATCTGGTCATGAATTGGTAGCTGATGTTTGTGATGTTTCACGTTTTGATAAGCAGATTTATAGTGAGTTAGAAAATGTTCGTGCTTTTGGTGGTGATGGCTTATTTACAAGCAGAACAACTGAGCTGAACTGGCAAAAGGCACATAATATCCTACTTCCCACGTTTAGTAAACAGGCTATGAAGGATTATCATTCTATGATGACGGATATTGCTACACAGCTGATACAAAAATGGGAACGTTTGAATCCGATGGAGGAAATTGATGTCCCAGAGGATATGACACGGTTAACGCTAGATACCATTGGATTATGTGGCTTCAACTATCGTTTTAATAGCTTTTATAGAGAAACACATAGCCCTTTTATTATGAGTATGGTTCGTGCTTTAAATGAAGCCATGTTAAAAAGTTCCCGATTAAAGATACAAAATCTGATGATGGTTGGCACAAGGCGTCAATTTAACGAAGATATTGAAACAATGTTTTCATTAGTAGATAAAATTATTGAGGAGCGAAAGACAAGAGGTATGCAGGAGGAGATAGATTTACTAGGCAGAATGTTAAATGTAAAAGATCCTGACACAGGAGAAACGCTGAGCGATGAAAATATTCGCTATCAAATCATTACATTTTTGATAGCCGGACATGAAACAACAAGTGGATTGCTATCCTTTGCCCTCTATTTTTTAATTAAGCATCCTGAAGTGCTAGAAAAGGCTTATAAGGAAGTTGATCAAGTATTGACTGAAGAAACACCAACATATGAACAGATTTTACAGCTAAAGTACATTCGTCTAATTTTAAATGAATCATTACGTTTATGGCCAACAGCACCTGGCTTTGAGCTTTATGCTAAAGAGGATACTGTGATTGGCGACAAGTATTTGATTAAAAAAGGAGACAATATTAGTGTTCTTCTGCCGCAGCTTCATCGTGATAAAAATGCGTGGGGTGAAAATGTTGAACAATTTTATCCAGAGCGCTTTGAAGATCCTCAGAATATTCCTACACATGCCTTTAAACCGTTTGGAAATGGTCAGCGTGCCTGTATCGGCATGCAATTTGCCCTTCATGAGGCAACTTTGGTGTTAGCAATGATTTTACAGCGTTTTGAATTAATTGATTATGATAATTATCAATTAAAAATACAGCAAACTCTTACGATAAAGCCAGGTGATTTTAAAATTCGAGTAAAGCAGCGTAATCGAGTAATTAACCAGAAAACAACAGTAGCACCTCAGCGACTAGAAAAAATGCATACTTTACCAAAACTCAGTGTAGAGAATGCAAAAATGTCTTTGTTAATCCTCTATGGCTCTGATTTGGGAACAGCAGAAAGAGTTGCTAAACAGTTAGCAGACGAATCTATTTTGTATGGTATTCACAGTGAAGTAGCTTCGCTAGATGAGTATGCTGGAAAATTACCTAAAGAGGGCGCTGTATTGATTGTTTGCTCTTCTTATAATGGTCATCCTCCAAGAAATGCTCGAAAGTTTCTTGCATGGCTAGAGAATAGTAATGAGAATAGCCTACAAGGAGTAAATTATGCTGTGTTTGGCTGTGGAGATCGAAATTGGCATTATACGTATCAAAAGGTACCTCGAACGATAGATCAACAGCTTGCCATTAAAGGGGCTACAAGAATTTTGCTACATGGGGAAGCGGACGCAAGTGCAGATTTTGAAAAGCAATTGGAGCACTGGCGAGAGCAGCTGTGGCAGACTATGAAAGAGACATTTGATTTAACTATAGATGACAATATGCTACAGGAACAAGCTAAATTGTCTATTCAAGTTGTAAAAGGCTTAGAAACGGTACCACTTGCATTAAAACATGGCGCCTGCTATGCATCAATTATAAAAAATGAAGAGCTTCAATCAGCCAATAGTAAACGGAGTACACGTCATATTGAAATTGCATTGCCAAAGGGGCTTAGCTATCAGGAGGGGGATCATCTTGGAGTGGTACCTAAGAATAGCAGCAAGCTAATCCATCGAGTTCTTCGTCGATTTAAATTGAATGCAAATGATCAGCTACTCATTTCGTTTAATGGAAATGGATCACATCTTCCTACAGATGATTATCCGGTCAGCTTATACGAAGTGCTTGCGACAAGTGTTGAATTGCAGGAGACAGCTAGTCGTATACAAATACGAGAGCTAGCAGCGTATACAGAGTGTCCACCGCATAAACGTGAATTAGAGCAGCTATTACAGGAAGATATTTATAGGGAGCAGGTATTAAAAAAACGCTTATCTATGCTAGAGCTCCTTGAAATGTATGATGCCTGTGAATTACCGTTTGAAAAATTTATAGCTTTACTACCGCCTTTAAAGGTTAGATATTATTCCATTTCTAGTTCACCAATGGAAAATCCTGAACGACTTAGTATTACAGTAGGTGTCCTGCAGGAAGCAGCCTGGAGTGGGCGGGGGGACTATCATGGCGTAGCATCAAATTATTTGTCACAGTGTCAACCAGGTGAATCGCTGGTGATATTTATACGTTCAGCTGATTCAGGATTCCTGCTGCCAGAGGATGCGTCTACATCGATCATAATGGTTGGACCAGGAACTGGTATAGCACCATTTAGAGGCTTTTTACAGGCTCGTGCTGCGATGAAACAGCGAGGAATTTCACTTGGGCAAGCACATCTTTTCTTCGGCTGTAGAAATGATGCTGATTTTATTTATCGTGAGGAGCTTGAGCAGTTTGAAAAGGATGGGATTGTGACACTTCATACGGCATTTTCTCGTAAAGATGGAATACAGAAAGCTTATGTGCAGCAATTAATGGTGCCATATGCCTCAAATATTATCGAAATGTTAAATAATAATGGACGATTATATGTTTGTGGAGATGGTAATTACATGGCACCAGCTGTAGAGGCTATGTTGCAGTATGCCTATCAATCTGAAAAAGGAGTAGAGGAAAAGAAGGCAAAAGCCTGGTTAGAGCAGCATCAGTATAGAGGAAACTATGTTAAGGATGTCTGGGTCCAGAATGGGTAGTGATATTCTTTGTAATGCAAAATGTTTTATTTCCTTGTAAGAACAGCCTTCACGATGTGCAAGTAGGTTGAATTCCAGTGTCCTGTATTCTACAATTGTATCAATTGGTAGTAAACACTATCTAGTATTCACCTTATTTTTGGAAAGAAGTGAAGCATGATGAAAAACGTAAAAGAGGCCAGGCTTCATGCTATATTAGATGCAGCTACAGAGCTTCTAGTCGAAAAGCCGACTGCCTCCTTAACTGACATCGCTAACTATGCTGGCATTGGTATCGCTACATTGCATCGTTATATTGAAAGCAGGGAACAATTGATGTTGCAATTAGGTTTTAGAGCTGTTCAGGTTGTCAGTGATACCATGAATGAAATACCAGTTGATGAAGAAAAGCTGGAATCCTATATCCCGAAGCTTGTTGAGGCTTTAATTCCGTTAGGAGATAAAATTTATTTTCTTGCACATGAATGCTCCGTAAATTACAGTTCAGAACTTTTGGCTGCTGAAGATCAGCTTAAGGAGCCTATTAGACAGACGATTATCCAATTACAAAACCAAGGTTATTTACGTCAGGATATGAGTAGCGAATGGATGCTTAATGTCTTATATTCACTCCTATTTACTATGTGGCAGCAAGTGCAGGAGGGGAATATTGCCAAAAACTCAGCTGCATTGTTAATTGTTGAAACGTTATTCAACGGTATTAAAGCGAAATAATGATAAAATGATGACCTGATAAAATATAAGGTCATCATTTTTAATGTTCACTTTTACCTTGATCAGATTTTACAACATTTTCATTTTTAGTATGCGGCTTACTATCATTTTCACGTTTATTTTCATTTTGTGCCTCATTTTTAGAATCACTTTGCTTAACTCCCTCTGAATCATTATTGCTTTTATTCTCACTATAGTTCTGCGCATGATTTTTGCTTGTTGTTTGAACTTCACTGCTATTTTCACCCTGTGAATGCCCATCTATTTTGCGGATCATCGCAACGATCAGTAAGGTTAACGGCAAAATAATGGTGAATATAGCAGAAAATATTGGCCAAATTTCATTGTTGTAGACATTGGAATGAACGATATTAGGATGAACAATTTGTGAAAGACCAATCATTAATAAACCAAGTGGAAAAATAAGTGGACGATGATCCTGTATCTTACATATCTGCGCTATACCAATGACTGAGGCGTAAAAATACATGAACGTTCGAATATAAATAGATATAATCCACATGCCTGCCATAATAATCTCAATACGCTGTAAAAAATTACCGATAGAAATTCTTTGCGCCAATGCATAGCTAGGAAAGGTACGAGAGGCGGTATTGGAGGGACCTAGCACAAGAATACATAAGGTAATTAGTACAATTAAGACAATACCACCGATAATCGCTCCAATGTAAAATCCCTTTTGTGCAGACTTTTGAACATTTACGGCAGATGGGAAAAGCATTAACAGTACAACTAGTGGAAAAGAAAAAATACTCATAAATCGAATAATACTAAATAAAATTGATTTTTTAGGTGTCTCCAAGATTGGCTGTACATTATCGAAACTAATTTGAGGTGTTATACATACTGCAAAGATGATAAAAATCAAGATAAAAAAAGGGAATAGAATCTCTGCAGATCGTGCAAATACCTCAATGCCAAGAAAGGCAGCATACACTATGATGATACTAAACAGCAATGCAAATGCCATAGTAGGTGTTTCTGGCATCACTTCTGTTTTCATGAAAATACCAATAAAATATAATAGTTCACCTGAGGAAAGCAAGGTAAGAACTATAAAGCCGATTGCTGTAAATTTTCCGAAAATGCGACCAAGTATTTTTTCATTTGCCTCAATGAATGTAAGGGAAGGTGTGCGTTTTCCTAAAGAAATATATAGCTTTACTAAGAGAAAGCTTATTGCAACTCCGATAATTGCCGCAATCCATGCATCCTGCTTTGCTTCACTTGCTATATTAGCAGGAATAATTAATATGCCAGTTCCAATAGAAAAGAGAAGGGTAATGATCATAAATTGTCTTGAACTAATGATTTCTTTTTCCATTATGAGTAACCCCTTCTTCTTTATTTTGTAAGTGAAACAATTAGATCTTTGATTGGAGAAAAAATAAACGTGATAAAGTCAAGTGGACTTGGAATCTTAAGCTTTAATGCGACTCCAATATTTAATGCAGCAGCAAGTAATAAAAGAATTGAAAAAGTTATGATCGTTTTCGTTTCTTTCTTCTTATTTAATTTTGGGATAAAGGCAAAGGCAATTATAGACGAAATAACAAGAATAAATAGCGTCATTACCATGGCTTTACTCCTCCTTATTGGACTTGTGTAATAATGAGTTTTGCATTGTTCCTAATCCTTGTGTATTAACATGAACCTCAACGTTAATAGGAAGCTCAGGGAAAATTGTCTCCCAATCATTTTTTATTTTATTCCATTGTTTAGCATTTGAACGATGAAGTACTTCACTGAAGCCGAAAACATCCACTTGATAATTTTGCTGAACAGTTCTAATTGTCTTTTCAACTTGTTGTTTAATAACTTCCTCAGTTTTTTTATTTATATAATGAATGGATTTATTGCTAGAAAGCTTCATATTACATTCAACTTCTCCAACATTTTGTTCTACGTCTATATGCACATTTATCTGAGGAGAGCTCTTTTTAAATTGACCTTTTACTTTGGTAGTTGATTGGGTAATTTCGGTTGACAGAGTGCCTCCATTTGTGCAAGCGATAATTTCAATCGTGCTATCTATTTTGTCATTAATATAGCTAAGTCCTCTACTTTCATCTTCTGTTAAAAGTCCGATATATTTATCTTTTTTAAAGATAGCCAAACCAGCATACTTTAACAGTACTGGGGTCTTCACTCTTTTGACGTTTGTCTGATCCATTCCTAATTTTGGATCACCATGTATTTCAATAGCTGAAAGGATGGCACTTTTTTCATTATTGTTTAAAGTATTAACTAAATCATCAATATTGATGGAAATGGTGGAGCCCCAAACTTTTTCGGACACTCTCAAAGAATTTAGCATTTTGTTGGCTGGTACTTTTTCAATGGGTGTTAACACACTTAAAACGTCCTTAGCACTTGCCTGATGAGAGATGATGACATCAAAATCATTTCGGAATTCATGGTCTCTGGAAATTAAATCTAGTGCCTCGTTTATTCCCTCTTTCGCTAATTCCTCACCGATAACAACAATCCTAAGATGAGAAAAATAGGGTTTCCTAGCTGCTAACGTTGTCATTTTTCGAATAGCTTCAAAAACGGTTTCTCCTGTTGCGTGATAGGTAATCACAGGAGTGCGCCCAGTAGAAGGCTGTCTAGTAGAAATTTCACTAGGATCTACCACTTGAATGGATAACTCATATTCATCATCGACCTTATCAATTCCGAGTGCTAGGACAATTGCTAATTCATTTAGTTCACGCTTACTCCAGCAACCACTTAGTAGCAAAGGTAGGATTAGTAGGAAACAAATTAGGCTGAATTTTGACATATGCCATACCTCGTTTACACATTAGTGTTATTTCTTTTTTTCGTATCCGAATATTTACGTCCTCTAACGGTATTTTTTTGACTGACTAAGCGTGGTCTAGTCAATAAAGCTCTACGTGGAAATAATACTAACGCATCTTTTTGATCTTTTAAAATTAATGGCCCGAATGGACTGAAGTAGGGCACACCGAAAGATCGAATACTACATAAGTGTAGGATAATCATCATTATTCCAAACATAACACCAAATAAACCTAGCATTGCTGCTACAACCATTAATGGAAAGCGTAGAACTCGAATGGTGTTCGATAAGCCATAGGCAGGGAATAGGAAGCTACAAATCGCTGTTAATGCCACAATAATAACCATTACAGCTGATACAATTCCTGCTTCAACGGCAGCTTGACCAATGACTAGGGTCCCTACAATGGATACGGCAGGTCCAATGGTTCTTGGCATACGAAGACCCGCTTCTCGTAATACTTCAAATGCAATCTCCATAATAAGTGCTTCAACCACTGCGGGAAAAGGAATTCCTTCTCGTTGGGAAGCAATACTAATAAGCATAGCGGTTGGAAGCATTTCCTGATGAAAGGTGGTGATGGCAACATAAAGTGATGGTGCTACCAACGCAAGGCTTATTCCTAAAAATCTTAGTAAGCGAATAAGTGAACTGATGATCCAGTTCTGATAGTAATCCTCTGCAGATTGTAAAAAAGATGTAAATAAAGCAGGTACCACCAACACAAAGGGTGTACCATCCACTAAAATAGCAATTTTCCCATCTAACAATTCTCCAGCAATAACATCAGGCCGTTCAGAATTATAAATTGTTGGAAACATTGTGAATTTAGAATCTTGAATAAAATCTTCGATATAACCACTTTCTAATATGCCGTCAGTATTAATACGGTCTATACGTGTCAGAACCTCTGCCACTATTTTGTCATTCGCAATGCCATTTAAATACATAACGGCTACATCTGTTTGTGTTACCTCTCCAACCACACGAGATTTTATCCAAAGATTAGGGCTTTTAATTTTTCGGCGGATAAGGGCTGTGTTTGTGCGTAATGTTTCAGTAAAGGATTCCCTTGGTCCTCTAATCACAGATTCTGTTGTAGGCTCTGTAACCTCTCGATCTTTAGCACTTTTTGTACTTGTTACGATACCAGTGGTAACTCCATTTAATAAGATAACTGTATTACCATTCAAAATAGCAGTGTACAGTGCTGAGAAATGAGAAATATTATTTGCATCACCGACTGTCAAACAAGATTCTCTTATATACTGATAAATAGTTTCTATATCTGTATCTGAGCCATTTACTTCAACCATATCGAGCATGAGCTTATCAATAACAGTATCCGAAATGGTTGTTTTATCAGATAAGCCATCCATATAAACAATTGCGATTGTGTGTTTCTCAGCTTTTCCAATGGTAATTTCTCGTATAATCAGGTCATTACTATTTCCAAGTGTATTTCGAATCAATTTTACATTACTCGAAAGTGAACTAAATAGGAGTTCATCATTGGAATTTGGTTGGGAGGCATCTGTACTTTTTGAAACGGACATTTTCTTTCCTCCTCCAATCGTGCATTCACTACCTATAGAATGGACAAATATCAGGATAGATAAACAAAGATAGAAATTTATTCTATTTAGTTTGCGGCAAATGAAAAAGCCGTGTTCCCTTCGTATAAACGAAAGGAAACACGGCTTTATTTACGATAGTCATATTTTAATTCATCGTTTGTAGCATCAATATCTACATGTAGGTTGTGGCTATCAAAAAACCATAAATCTTTTTCATCAATATAGTAGGTAACGCCATCAATCACTGTTTTGACACCAATCTCGATTGGCTCCTCACGAGTCATACCAAGAGAAAAGCCTTCGTGAAATGGACTAGAACCTCCGTATCTTGCATAAAAACGAATGGTATCGCCTGTTTCTACTTCCATTTCTCGTTTAAACCAATGCAGGGCTTCATCTGTTAGTGCAATATTCATTAGAATGCTCCTCTCTTTGCTACAGCCATTTCACCTTTGGCTCGGTCCCATTTTTAATGCGGCCAATGTTTGCACGGTGACGATAAATAATAAAGGTGAATAAACATGCTACTAAAATGCTTAACGCAAAATCACCTGTAACAAAATAATAAACGATTGAATAAATAAGTGCTACTAAAGCGGCAATCATGGAAGTTAAACTTACAATTTTTGTGACTTTTAACGTTACAATAAATGTAATAAAAAGTAAGACAAATAAAGGCCATGAATATCCTAAGAGAACACCAGCTGATGTTGCTACAGCTTTTCCTCCGCGGAAATTTGCAAAGATAGGGAACATGTGACCAATAACCGCTATAAGTCCAAGAATTAATGAGTGTATGGAGACCTCAGAAAATATCGGCAATGCTACTAGCAATACAGCTGCTGTCCCTTTTAGAACATCCATAATGGTTACGACGATTCCTGCTTTTTTTCCTAAGATACGGAAGGTATTCGTGGCACCCAAATTACCACTACCATGTTCACGAATATCTGTTTTATAAAAAATTTTACCTATCCATAATCCAGAAGGTATAGAGCCAATTAGATAAGCACATAAAATAATAAGTCCATTTAACATAGCTGGACTCCTTTCATTGGTAATTCATCACTTGGTACTAATAGTTTGTAACAAGTATTTTACACTTTTTCTTGATAATCTACAATGTCAGGAAGGAGATTTCATGACGTTCCTTGAATTCAATACAAAAGATAACTATTTTTTCAAGGGTTTCGATATGTATATTGCACTGAGGTTAGGCTATTTGACACGAGCTTCCCATCATCAAGACAATCCTTTTCTAAAAATATAGGTAAAATGGCAATTTTGTCAATCATCCTTTCCTTTGGTAGAATAGAAGTCTATCTTAAATTTCATGGAAATGCTAGTATGAATCTTCAGTCAGACAGAAGATACCCATTTTGTTGTTAATCTACATATCCATTCCTATTAGGGTGGCTATTAAATGCTTCTGCATGAAGAATTGAAAACCTTCACGAGTTATCTTTGTTTTAGTTGAAAGTTTATAATCGGTTATTAGTCATTTGGTGTTTTACTTGATTCAGCAAATCTTTACTGTGCGACAGCAACTTATGTTTTTGTACCGAAAGCGGAGTGTCAGGTACAGATTACTTACATTTCTATAGATGAAGAGATGAATGAGTTATGCAACAAAAGCTTAAGTCCTTGCGTCAAGGGAATATGACAGCTTATGACAATGCAGATGATTACTTTTAAAAATGAGGAAGCTGTGGGGAATTAAAATTTTATTGGGCCTGTCGCTAGCTATTGACAGGAAATGCTATTATTATTAGGAAGAGAAGATAAATAGAACATCCGTTTGTTTTTTGGAGGGGAATTTTTTGACGAATAAGCAGTCACCAAGCGTCTATAATGATGACGCTATACAAGTATTAGAAGGATTAGAAGCGGTACGAAAGAGACCCGGCATGTATATCGGTTCTACAGATGGCCGTGGACTTCATCACCTCGTGTATGAAATCGTGGATAATGCGGTGGATGAAGCATTGGCTGGCTTTGGTTCTCATATTATTGTCAAGATTCATAAAGATCAGAGTATTAGCGTGCGTGACTTCGGTCGAGGAATGCCAACTGGTATGCATAAGATGGGGAAGCCAACACCTGAAATTATTTTTACGATTTTACATGCTGGCGGTAAATTTGGACAAGGCGGCTATAAAACGAGTGGTGGTTTACATGGCGTAGGTTCTTCTGTCGTTAATGCGTTATCAACATTTTTAGAAGTTACCATACACCGCGATGGGAAGAAATACTGCCAACGCTTTGAAAATGGTGGCCATCCAGCCACAACGCTTGAAGAAATCGGCAGTACGAAACAAAAAGGTACTCTAGTCCATTTTTTACCAGATGACAAGATTTTTTCTGTTACAAAATTCAATTATGATACACTTGCAGAACGTTTACGCGAGTCGGCATTTTTATTGAAGGGCTTAAAAATTGAGTTAATCGATGAACGCGAGGAAGGCAAAGGTGATGTGTTCTTTTATGAGAACGGCATTGAAGCTTTCGTTGCGTATTTGAATGAGGAAAAAGACGTTCTTCATCCTGTCAAATATGTGGAAGGGATCCAGGATGATATTGAAGTAGAATTTGCATTCCAGTATAACGATGGCTATTCAGAAACAATTCTGTCCTTTGTTAACAATGTTCGTACACGTGATGGCGGCACACATGAAACAGGCGCAAAAGCAGCATTAACTCGTGTGTTTAATGAATACGCAAGAAAAATTGGTCTGTTAAAAGATAAAGATAAAAACCTTGAAGGAACAGATATTCGAGAGGGTCTGGCAGCGATTGTGTCTGTACGTATTCCTGAGCATTTACTACAATTTGAGGGGCAAACAAAAGGCAAGCTAGGGACGAGTGAGGCTCGTTCTGCCGTAGATAGTGTGGTTTCTGAGCAAATTTTATATGTGCTTGAGGAAAATGCCGAGCTATCCGCATCCCTTGTGCGTAAAGCTATTCGTGCACAGCAAGTTCGTGAAGCGGCTCGTAAAGCACGGGAAGATGCACGTAATGGCAAGAAAAACAAAAAGGCCAGTACCATACTTTCTGGAAAATTAACACCCGCACAATCTCGCAATGCTGCGAAAAACGAGCTGTATTTAGTCGAAGGTGATTCTGCTGGGGGCTCCGCAAAGCAAGGGAGAGATCGTACATTCCAAGCCATATTACCATTGCGCGGTAAAGTCATTAATACGGAAAAGGCCAAGCTGCAGGACATCATGAAAAATGAGGAAATTTCAACGATTATTCATGCAATTGGAGCAGGGGTTGGCACAGATTTTTCTGTTGAGGATTCAGCCTATGATAAAGTCGTTATTATGACCGATGCCGATACGGATGGTGCACATATTCAAGTGTTGCTATTAACGTTTTTCTATCGTTACATGCGCCCATTAATTGAAGCAGGCAAAGTCTTTATTGCTTTACCACCATTGTATAAAGTTTCAAGGGGTACTGGTAAAAAAGAAGTGATTGAATATGCTTGGACTGAAAATGATTTACAAAAGGCCATCAAAAAAGTTGGAAAGGGTTACATATTGCAGCGTTATAAAGGTCTTGGTGAGATGAATGCAGACCAGCTGTGGGATACGACGATGAACCCTGAAACACGTACGTTAATTCGTGTAACGATTGAGGATGGTGCACGAGCTGAAAGACGTGTCACAACATTAATGGGCGATAAAGTTGAACCGCGTCGAAAATGGATCGAAGCCAATGTAAACTTCGGTATGGAGGATGATTCAAATATTTTAGACAATGAATTCATCCAACAAGAGGAGGACCAAGCATGAGTAGTACGGAAAAGTTTCAAGATTTACCTTTAGAAGAAGTGATGGGTGACCGTTTTGGTCGCTATAGTAAATATATTATTCAAGACCGCGCGTTGCCTGATGCACGTGACGGTCTTAAGCCTGTGCAGCGTCGTATACTATATGCAATGTTTTCTGAGGGGAATACACACGATAAACCATTTCGTAAATCCGCTAAAACGGTCGGAAATGTAATTGGTAACTATCATCCTCATGGTGATAGCTCAGTTTATGAAGCTATGGTGCGCATGAGTCAAGATTGGAAAGCGCGTCATATGCTGATTGAAATGCATGGCAATAACGGCTCTGTTGATGGTGATCCACCAGCAGCGATGCGTTATACAGAAGCAAGACTATCAGCTATTGCCGCAGAGATGCTACGTGATATTGGCAAGAAAACTGTTGAATTCGTACCAAACTTTGATGATCAGGATATGGAACCAACTGTGTTACCAGCACGCTTCCCAAATTTACTGGTGAATGGCTCGACAGGTATTTCAGCTGGCTATGCAACAGATATTCCTCCTCATGCTCTTGATGAGGTGATGGACGGTGTTCTAATGCGCTTAGAAAAGCCTCATTCAACGGTTGATGAGTTGATGACAGTTATTAAAGGTCCCGATTTCCCAACAGGTGGTATTATTCAAGGTGTTGATGGTATTAAAAAAGCTTATGAAACAGGCCGTGGTAAAATCATTGTCCGTGCGCAAGCTGTTGTGGAACCTATTAAAGGCGGCAAAGAGCAGATCATCATTACGGAATTGCCATATGATGTTAATAAAGCGAATCTTGTGAAAAAAATAGATGAGCAACGCGTCGATAAGCGTCTAGAAGGTATTGCGGAAATTCGCGATGAATCGGACCGTACAGGCTTACGTGTGGTCATTGAGCTGAAAAAAGATGTACCAGGGCATGGTATTTTAAATTATTTATTTAAAACTACGGATTTACAAGTAGCTTATAATTTTAATATGATTGCCATTCATAATCGTCGTCCAACGATGATGACATTACCTTTATTACTTGATGCGTATATTGCCCATCAAAAAGAGGTCGTTACAAACCGTTCGATTTTTGATCTACAAAAGGCTAAGGATCGTTCGCATATCGTTGACGGCTTAATTAAGGCATTGTCTATTTTAGATGAAGTGATTGCTACGATCCGTTCTTCTAATGATAAAAAAGATGCGAAACTAAATCTACAAACTAAGTTTGACTTTACAGAGGTGCAATCTGAGGCAATTGTTAGTTTGCAATTATACCGTTTAACGAACACAGACATTACAGAGCTTCGCCAAGAACAGGATGAATTAAATAAATTGATTGCCAAGCTAGAAGGCATTCTTAATAGTGAAGCAAAGCTTATCCGCGTCATAAAACAGGAGTTACTTGATATTAAAAAACGCTTTACAGAGCCACGTCGTTCGAAAATTGAACAAGAAATTGAAGAAATCAAAATTACATTAGATGTCCTTGTACCAAGTGAAGAGGTTGTCGTTACTGTAACCAAGGATGGTTATATTAAACGTACATCTACACGTTCTCATGCAGCCTCAAATGGTCAGGATATTGCGATGAAGGATTCGGATTATTTATTGTATGAAGAAAACTTAAATACACAGCATCATCTGTTGCTGTTCACAAATCGAGGCAATTATATTTACCAGCCTGTTCATGAGCTCCCAGATATTCGCTGGAAGGATCTCGGTCAGCATATATCGAGTATTGTGCCAACTGGAGAGGATGAATCTATTATTGCGGTCTATGGTTTCGAGACATTTGAACAAGCAAATACCTATATTTTAACGGCTACGAAAGATGGACAAATTAAACGATCTCCTTTGGCAGATTATGCAGTTACCCGTTATTCGAAGCCGATAAAAACAATGAATGTAAAAGCTGGCGATGAAATGATATTTGCAGATTTCGTTACGGATGACACTGAATTATTATTAACAACGGATACAGCCTATGCCATCCGTTTCCCAATGGAGGAGTTACCAGTAACTGGTGTGAAAACTGGTGGTGTCAAAGGGATTACCTTAAAAGATGGGGAAGCACTTGTTGGTGTCAATGTTTTACAGCCAAACGACACAGAATATGTTGTTATTGTAACGCAGCGAGGTGCTGTGAAGAAAATGAATGTAGCTGAAGTAGAGATGGCTAGTCGCGCGAAACGGGGCTTAAAGGTTTTAACTGAATTAAAAGCAAACCCTCATCGTATCGTTGCCGTTGTCAAAGCGACAGATGAGGAGCATGTTATCATTGAAACTGAAAAAGGTGTACAAGAGGTCGTAGATGTTCATGCATTAACCCGTGCAGATCGTCATTCAAATGGCTCGTTTAAAGTAGATATTGCAACTGACGGACAGATCTCACATGTATTAACAGCAAAAAAAGAACAAAATCCAAGCTAGATTAAAGCCTGTTCTCTTTATGAGAAGGACACTAAAAAAGTCGATTTGCCACAAAATGTGATGCAAATCGACTTTTTTTAGTTTTTCAGTGCCCTCCTTTATGAGTGCTGGTTTTTATATCGTTATTCAGCACCAGTTGAATAATGCCATTAATATAAAATTAATGGAAAAATGAAACCAATGAGCAGTGTGCTTTGTCTAACTTTACAAATTGATGAAGGGAGGGAATTGCTTGAAGAAACAACAACGAGATATACATTTACAGGAGGCTATGGATTTATACGGTCATTACTTACTTCGACTAGCTTATACATATGTAAAAAGTAAAGAAAGGGCAGAGGATATTGTGCAGGAAGTGTTCATCTGCTATTACATTCATATGGAGCAATTTGAAGGGCGTTCTAGTGTCAAAACTTACTTATACCGTATGGTCGTCAACGAGTGTCATAATTACTTTAAAAGCTGGGCATATAGGAAAACAGAGTTAACTAGACTTTTTAAAAAGCAGGAAGCCTCTATTTCAGTGGAATCTCAAATTTTAAAGCAGGAGGAAATGGATGTTATTGCTCACAGTATTACTACATTAGAAACGAAATATCGAGAGGTTCTTTGGCTTTATTACTATGATGAACTATCTATCACCGATATCGCATCCATTTTACAATGTTCAATCAATACAGTGAAAACAAGGCTAGCAAGAGGGAGAAAACGAGTAGGTATCCAATTAGAAAAGGAGGGGTTTTATAATGGAAATGAATTTACGTAATCGATTAAAGGCTACTATACCAGATCAATTAGCATTAACTCCCCAAAAAAAAGAAGAGATATTAGAGGCTGCTCATGTTAGATTTGAGCAACAGCAAATCCCTGTAAAAAAACATATGTGGAAACCTGTAGCAGTAGGAATTTCAGCTTTAGCACTTACGGCATTATTAAGTTATCCTTTTATAGATGGAATAAAGGAACAATTGACGATTTCGCAAATAACTGAGCAATCCTATGAAGAAATTAGTATCCCTGGTCGATCTGCTCATACATTATCTACAGCTGTCTTTGATGATGCAACGAACTCCTTTTATTATTACGAAGGCAGTACCATTTACTCCTATGCACTCGATTCACATATTGAAAAAGTGGAAGTAACAAGTAAATTCCCTATTTCAAAAATGTTAGTAAATGAAGATTGGCTTGCTTGGATGGTTGATGATAGGAAATCTATGTTCGTAAAAAATAGAGTAACATTAGAGGTCAAAGGCTTTCCTACGGATACTTTTATGGATTTAGAAGATGATACGCTACTGACAGAAATATCTGATACAAGGACAGGTCATACCATTTATAGCTTAACAAATCTGCGTACAAATGAGGTAAAACAATTTAAACAAGCCTTTGATAATAGTGCAGTAAGCCAGCCAATTTATCAGGACAATCAATTGCTCCTACCAAGTGCCTTTAAAAAAGATGGAGTAGAAACGGTCCGCTTTACGCTCTATGATGTTCAAACGGAAAAAGAAAAACACTACGATTTACCTTTTAAACGCATACATGACATGTCAATGACTGACCATAAAATCTATGCTTCTTTTAGAACTGGAGAAAGCTTTGAGGTAGGATATGTTGATTTAGAAGATGGCTCCTATCATAAACTTGATGGTAAAATTGCCCTTACTTTAACAGCCTATCAGAATAATCTTGCTCTTTACGAATGGATACCGAAGGAGGAACATTACCGCTTTAGATTCTATCAAGTCGAAGAAGATGGTTCATTAACACCACTTTACGCCTTTAAAGATGTTTCATTAGCTCTCTTAGTGCCACGTTATAATAAGGAAGGGACATTACAGGTATTTGGGCTAAATGAAAAGTATCTCACTGAGGATGGAATGCTTGAAGCGAGAGATGATGCGATTAAATTATTTTTACAGCGTTTTCATTAAAAAGAGCCTTGTTATTTACAGTGAGATATGGGTATAATAATCAACGAAAAGTTCATATGTAAAGAATGTAGGGGGGCTGGTAGTTGCCAGCTGAGATTGTGTCCGTTAGACGCTGACCCTTTGAACCTGATTTGGCTCGTACCAGCGTAGGGAACATCTATTCAAAAAAAGTAAGTTTTTGATATTGATTGCACAACGTCTGGGAGGATTCCTGGGCGTTTTTTTATGTTTTCTTTACATTAATTACAGATATTCTATGAATACGCTTTCTTCTGGTTAAAACATTCACTCATGAACACTTTCACACTATTTACTGGGAGGATTCAGCATGAAAAAATGGTTATTGGTTCTTATGGCTGCCCTTTTAACATTAGCTGGCTGTAGCGAAAAAAAGGATACCAACAAGGATGAACATGCATTAAAAAAGGTGTCCGTTGTACTCGATTGGACACCAAATACAAATCATACAGGGCTATATGTTGCTAAGAAATTAGGTTATTTTGAAGAGCAGGGCTTAGATGTTGATATTTTACAACCTGGTGACGCAGGAGCGGATCAGCTTGTGGCGTCTGGCAAGGCACAGTTTGGTATAAGCTATCAGGAGGGAATTACACAGGCTCGTGTACAGGATGTACCTCTAGTATCGATTGCGGCGATTATTCAGCATAATACTTCTGGCTTTGCCTCAATTGCCTCTAAAGGCATTACATCACCAAAGGAATTTGAAGGGAAAACGTATGGTGGCTGGGGAGCTCCTCTTGAGCAGGCCGTTCTACAATCATTAATGCAAACTGAAAATGCAGATATAAATAAATTAGATATTATTAATGCCGGCGATATCGATTTCTTTACAATGATGAAAAAAGATATTGATTTTGCATGGATTTATTATGCTTGGACTGGAATTGAAGCTGAGCTTCGTGGTGAAAAGCTGAACATGCTGTATTTAACAGATTATAGTGATCAACTGGATTATTATACACCCGTTCTAGCTACGAATGAAACAATGATTAAGGATGATCCAAAGACAGTTGAAGCATTTGTCGCTGCCGTGGCAAAGGGCTATGAATATGCGATCAGTAATCCAAGTGAGGCAGCAGATGTTTTACTTGAGGCAGTACCTGATTTAGATAAAGATCTTGTGCATAAAAGTCAGGAGTGGCTGGCAGATAAGTATCAGGATGACGCTGCTCAATGGGGCGAGCAAAAGTTAACTGTCTGGGAAAACTACGCGAAGTGGATGACTAGCAACAACGTTTTAGAGGGCGAATTTAACGCAGAACAAGCATTTACAAACGACTTTTTACCGAAAAAGGAGACAAAGTAATATGGCAAACTCATTAATCAGTGTACAAATTATCCCGAAAACAGAAAAATATGAAGATGTTATTCCATTTGTTGATGCAGCCATTGCTATTATTGATGCATCAGGTGTGAAATATGAGGTGCACCCTTTAGAAACGACAATGGAGGGTGAGCTGACAACGTTACTACAAATTATTGAACGAATGAATATCAAGATGATAGAGCTTGGTGCCATCAATGTTATTACGCAAGTGAAAATTTTATATCAGCCAACTGGGATTACAATGGGCACATTAACGGAGAAATACCAGTGATGAAGTGGGCAATACAAAAGGGAAGGACGATAATTTTTATCGCCTTCCTCTTATTCATATGGGAGCTAATCGTGCGTTTAGCAGATATACCGCATTGGTTATTGCCGGCACCAAGTGCTATTTTGACAGAAGGTATACAATCGTATGAAACATTTATGCCTCATGCCTTCGCAACAGTGAAATTAGCTTTACTAGGACTTACTATTGGCATAGGTTGTGGACTAGCAGTTGCTGTGCTCCTGCATCGTTTTTCATTTATTCGAGAGCTACTTTATCCCATTCTCATTATGTCACAAAACGTTCCTATACTCGTCCTAGCACCGTTATTAATTATTTGGTTTGGCTTTGGTTTATTACCTAAACTTATCATTATTTGTCTTGTATGCTTTTTCCCAATTGTTATTGCAGCAATGGATGGCTTTCGTCAAACCTCACCGGAGTTGAAGCATTATTTTGAGATGATTGGGGCAACAAAGGCACAAACTTTTTGGAAGCTAGAATGGCCATTTGCATACCCATCTATTTTTTCGGGTATTAAAATTGCTGCCACATACAGCGTTATGGGGGCTGTTATTGCTGAGTGGTTAGGTGCCAAAAAGGGAATTGGGGTCTATATGACATTGGCCCAATCATCATTTCGTACAGATCGTGTGTTTGTGGCAATTTTGGCTATTGTCTGTTTAAGTTTAGTATTATTTAGCGCTATTCTACTGCTAGAAAAACTTACTGTGAAGGGGAGAGGATTCCATGCTAAGCGTTCAAAATATTGATAAATCCTTTGATTCTCTTCAGGTCATTCGAGATTTATCTTTTGAGGTAAAGGACGGTGAATTTGTGGCAATCATTGGTCCATCTGGTAGTGGGAAAAGCACGCTCTTTCAATTAATTGGCGGTGTTTCTTCTATTGATAAGGGAGCTATTTTATTAAACGGTGTAGATATACAGCAGAAAAGAGGAACGATTGGCTATATGCCTCAGCAGCCATGCTTATTACCATGGAGAACCATTTTAGAAAATGTCACAATTGTAGAGGAGCTTCAGCAAAGACCAAATGTAGAACTTGCTAAGGAGTGGTTAGCAAAAGTGGGTCTTGCTTCATTTATTAATGCCTATCCAAGAGAGCTATCTGGCGGTATGCAGCAGCGAGTGTCCTTTATTCGTGCAATTGTTAGTGACAAGCCTATTTTATGCTTAGATGAGCCATTTTCTGCGCTAGATGAATTTACAAGACTAGAAATGCAGGCTTGGCTATTATCCATTTGGGAAAAATATCGAAAATCCATTTTATTTGTTACCCATAGTATTGAGGAAGCGCTATTTTTGGCGGATCGTATTATTGTGCTATCGAAACGACCAGCAACAATTAAACAAGAAATAATTGTTCCTTTTGCACGACCACGACAAGAGGAGATTCGTCATTCTGAGAAATTTGCAGCATTAAAGCAACAATTATTTACGTTTTTAAAAGAAGAGAAGGGTGATGTTCATGTTGATTGATGCCCATATTCATTTAGATCAGTATCTGGAAAACGAGATACCTTCTTTATTAGAGAAAGCTGAACATGTTATTGCGGTCAGTATGAATCTTGCATCATGTGAAAAAACGTGGATGCTGTCGAAAACTTATAAAAATGTAAAGGTTGCGTTTGGTTTTCATCCTGAGCAAGCCCTGCCTAGTAAAAACGAAATGGATGCTTTATTTGATTGGATACGTCAACATACACATGAAATGGTAGCAATAGGGGAAGTAGGTCTGCCGTATTATTTAAAGCAAGAAAAATCTATTGATTATCGTCCATATACAGCATTGTTGGAACAGTTTGTTTTGTTAGCGAAGGAATTAGATAAACCAATTATTTTACATGCAGTTTATGAGGATGCAGCACTTGTTTGTGACTTGCTTGAAAAACATCAAGTAACAAAAGCCCATTTCCATTGGTTCAAGGGAGATGAGAAAGTGATCGAACGCATGATCCAGAATGGCTATTTTATTTCTGTTACGCCTGATTGTACGTATGAAGAGGAGATTCAACAGCTTATTATGAGATATCCAATTGAGCTAATCATGGTGGAAACGGATGGGCCTTGGCCATTTGAAGGTCCTTTTGACAATAAACGTACATCTCCCTGGATGATGAACCATTCTGTAGAGGTCATTGCATCAATAAAGGCGTTATCAACACACGAAGCGGCAAAAATAATTACACAAAATACAAAATCATTTTACAATCTATACTAAATAAAAAAGCAGTATATAGTGTTTATTCATCTATACGCTGCTTTTTGTATTTTGTAAAGTTGCGTTCTATTGTTTCCTGCTTTGTCTTTGTGACACGTTCATGTGTGCTAAAAGGGGAGGATTGACGATCGATTTCAACGTTTTTTCCTTTTGTACGCTTTAGATGCATACGTTTCTTTTTGGCTCTTGATTGTGACATAGTATTACCTCCATTGTTTATTATCAATATAATACTGAATAAAGCAGAAAAAGTAAAACCTCGTAAGTAATTTACTTACGAGGCAATTGTCATATTATTAGTGAGATACGTCTTGTACAGAAATACCTGTGTTTGCTTTAACATCCACTTCGCGGTATTTCTTATCATCGCTTTCTTTAGAAAGTAATGTTCCAATGAAACCACCAAGGAAACCAAGTGGTACCGAAATTAATGCTGGATTTGTTAACATAATTAATGGGTCACCCACGAAAATTGCTTTTCCTTCAACTGGATTCCAGATGTTTGGTGATACCGCAACAAGTGCTAATGCAGAGATTAAACCTGTTAGCATTGCCGTTACAGCACCAGCTGTATTGAAGCGTTTCCAATAGATTGTATAAATGATTACTGGTAGGTTAGCAGAACCTGCAATACAGAATGCAAGTGATACTAAGAACGCTACGTTTAATGTTTGTGCACCAAGTGCTAAAAGGATAGAAACAATAGAAATTGTAATAGAACCGATACGAGCTGCAAGTACTTGCTCTTTTTCTGTAATTTGACCTTTTTTAACGATTTGACCATAAATATCGTGAGAAAGGGCAGACGCACCAGAAAGTACAAGACCTGCTACTACCGCTAAAATTGTTGCAAATGCTACCGCACAAACGAATGAGAATAGAATGTCGCCACCAAGTGCTTCCGCAAGAAGTGGGGCAGCCATGTTACCAGCTGCGTTTGCTGCAATAATTTCTTCTTTACCAACGAATTTTGCTGCACCGAAGCCTAGGAAAATCGTAAGTACATAGAAAATACCTACAATCCATGTAGCCCAAATAACTGAAGAACGAGCTGTTTTCGCATCTTTTACTGTAAAGAAGCGCATTAGGATGTGTGGAAGACCAGCAGTACCTAACACAAGAGCGATTAACATGGAGATCGTATCAATACCATTTGTATATTTAAGACCAGGGTTTAAATAAGCTGCACCGCTTTCAGTAGCAGTCCCCATTTCTTTGAACATTGTAGCAATACTGAAGCCGAACTCTTTTAATACCAAGAATGAAATAATGATAGTACCTATCATTAAAAGACATGCTTTAATAATTTGTACCCAAGATGTAGCAGTCATACCACCGAATAATACGTAAGTTGTCATCATTACACCTACGATTAATACGGCAATCCAATAGTCAATCCCTAAAAGTAATTGAATAAGTGCTCCTGCACCAACTAGTTGTGCAATCATGTAGAATAAAACAATTGTAATAGTGCTTAAAGCTGCCGTTCCACGAACTTTTGAGCTATTGAAACGCGCTGTAATCATATCAGCCAATGTAAATTTCCCAAGGTTACGTAAAGGCTCTGCAACAATGTATAATACCACTAAGTAAGCTACTAAATAACCAATAGAGAAGAAGAATCCATCAAATCCAAATAATGCAACTGCACCGGCAATCCCTAAGAAAGAGGCTGCTGATAAGTAGTCACCAGCAATAGCTAGTCCATTTTGCCAGCCTGTTAATCCACCGCCAGCAGTATAGAAGTCACTTGCTGAAGAAGTACGTTTAGATGCCCACCATGTAATAACTAATGTTAAACCTACAATGGCAACGAAAAAGAATATGGCTGTAAAACTCATTCCTCCATCATTCATCGGCGGCCACCTCCGTTCTCATATTCAGCGATAATCGCCTGTGCTTCTTTATCGTAGCTATTTGCTTTTGCTACATATAAATGACATAAACTCCATGTCATAATGAATAATCCTGCTGCATAAACCCACACCCAAGTGATTTCCCCAAATGCCTTTTGGTGTAGAATTGTCGTGTACGAAGTAAGAACGGGTAGCAACATATATGCTGCTAAAAAGACTACAGTCATAGTCCAAAGAAATGAATTCTTTCTACGTACAAGTGATTTAAACGATTGTTGATTTGCAATTGCATCATAGTCAATCACGACGCTTTTGTTTGCTTGATTGTTCGCCATTAACATTCCCCATTTTGTGTTTATTTTTACTGCTTCAAGACTTGATTTTGCTAGTTAAGTGAATTCACATCTTCATTTTATGAGACAGTTCACAAAATTGCAATACATTTCAGAAAAATTATGTAAAAAAAATTTTTAGAAAAATAGTCTTGGGAGAGAAAATATATGACAAAGCCTAGAAATATAGGGGTTTTGGAAAATTCAGATAAATATACGAAACGGGGACAAATCTAGATTTCGAGGCATAAAATAAGGTTAAAATTTGAAAATAAATTTATTTTTTCCATAAAAAATAAACACTATTTACCTAGTGAAAATTGGTTTTTTTCTGTTTTTTGGAAATGAAATAGTATTGTTCAATAAGTAAATTGGTAAAATTTTTATAATAAAAAAGTAAAAAACTCGACCAAAAACTCGAGTTTTTTACTTAAATTGTTAGTGTTGTAGAACAGAAAATTTGAGATTGTAAAGTGCTAAAGATTAATGTGAAATATCAGAAACCGAGACACCTGTATTTGCTTTAACACGAATTTCTTTGTAAATACGATCTGCTTCTGCCTGTGATACTTTGCTAGAGGATAGAACAGATCCTAAGTAACCTGCGATAAAGCCAAGTGGAATTGTAATGATTGCTGGTACTGCTAAAGGCACAATAGGGTTACCAACGAAGATTGCTGCTCCCTCAACAGGGCTCCATACATTTGGTCCCATCGCCCCTAATATTAAACATGATACTAAACCAGTTACCATTGCTGAAACGGCACCTGTTGAATTGAATTTTTTCCAATAAATTGTGTAAAGAATAACAGGTAGATTTGCTGAAGCACCAATACAAAATGCAAAAGAAACTAAAAACGATACATTTAGGTTTTGCGCAAATAAAGCAAGGATAATCGACACAATGGCAATAGAAATAGAGCCAGTACGAGCTGCAAGAACTTGTTGCTTTTCAGTTAATTTACCACCTTTAATAATTTCACCATAAATATCATGAGAAATTGCAGAAGCACCTGTTAAAACTAAACCTGAAACAACAGCTAAAATAGTGGCAAATGCTACTGCACCGATAAATGCCATCAGCACATCACCGCCCAAGTATTGAGCAAGCAGTGGGGCAGCTGTGTTACCTGCTTTACTTTCAGCAAGAATTGAATCTAAACCTACAAAATTTAATGCACCAAAGCCTAAGAAAATAGTCAATGAGAAGAAAATAGCTGTAATCCAAGTAGTCCATGAAATAGAAGATCGGGCAGTTTTAGCATCTTTAACAGTAAAGAAGCGCATTAAAATATGTGGTAAACCAGATGTACCTAAAACAAGTGCCATCATCATAGAAACAGAATCAACCGTACTTGTATATTTAATTCCTGGTACAAGGAATTTCTCGCCATGATCAACAGCGATTGTATCGAACATCTTCATAAGAGAGAAATCAAATTTAGCTAATACCAGTGTAGCTAATAAACCTGTCCCAAATAATAGAAGACTTGCTTTAATGATTTGAACCCAAGATGTAGCAGTCATGCCGCCAAACAATACATAAGTTGTCATCATCACACCTACGATTAACACAGCAATCCAATATTCAATTCCAAATAATAGTTTAATAAGAGCACCTGCACCTACTAATTGAGCGATCATATAAAGAATAACGATAATAATTGTTCCTGAAGCAGCAACCCCACGGATACGTTTTTCATTGAAACGTGCAGTTAGCATATCAGCTAATGTATAACGACCTAAATTACGCATTGGCTCTGCAATTACATATAAAAGAACTAAGTTAGCTACTACATAGCCAACAGAGAAGAAAAAGCCATCAAAACCTGTTAAAGCGATTGCACCAGATACACCTAGGAATGCGGCTGCAGATAAATAGTCACCAGCAATCGCAAAGCCATTTTGCCAGCCTTTAAGACCTCCTCCAGCTGTATAAAAATCCGCTGCAGAAGACGTGCGTTTTGCTGCGATATAGGTAACAACAAGTGTCAAGCCAACGATTGCTAAAAAGAAACCAACAGATACCAAATTCATTTATTTTCCACCTTTCGCATGATATTCTGCTAGCACCGCTGCTGCAGCTTTATCGAATGAAGACGCTTTTTTTACATATACTGTACAAAGTACGATTGTCATAATGAATAATCCAGCTGAATAAACCCAGACACCTGTAATATTTCCGATGAATTTTTGTTGTAGTACAGGCTGGAAAGCAAGGATTGGCAGCAAGATATAAAGAGTTAGAAATACTGCTGTAATCGAGAAAAGGAAGGTATTTTTCTTTTTCACGAAGTTGTTGAACGATTCCATAGCTTCAATTGCACTATAATCAACTGATTCTACATTTTTGTTACCAGAAATGTTTGCCATTATTATTCCCCCTAAAGTGTTATATTTCTGTTTTAAACGACATATTTCTTTCCTGATCGTCGTTATACTCACTTATTTTATGAGGTATATTCCTATAATGCAATACTAAATTTTGAGTTTTTATAATTTTTAGTCTCTTCATGTTTATGGAAATAACATAGAAATAATAAGGATTTAATAGAAGTATTTCGTATGAAAGAGAATCGAATTACCTATTAGAATAATATTATTGAAATAGTTTAGTGATAATAATTTTGAATGTAGGAGAATATTTAAACACGAAAGAGAATTTTAATGAATTTATTATTGTACTATCAAATAATGGAAGATTTAAAAAAGCATAAAAACTTTGTTATATAACAATTATCTGATGTCTTGGGAAATAACCAAAATGGTAAAAAACAGCTTTAAAAAAAATTTAAAAAAGCGAGAAATATCTGGGATATAAAGGATATTCGCGTGGAAAAATCATACAAAATACAAAGATTGGACATATAAAATAGTAAGGTTAAGACCATAATCTTGTATTTAATGATTAGAATTTATACAATAAAAAATAGTGGTAAATTGAAGGGAAGTGGGCAAATTAATGAAAAAGAAAAGTACAATGCTTGTATTGATACTAGCATTAAGTAGCATTTTAGCTGCTTGCGGTAGCTATAAATTTGAACCAGAAATGAATATAGAGGTACAGGATTTTTCGGTTACAAATCAACACAATGAAGAGGTTAGTCTAGAGAATCTTAAAGGCAAGCCATGGCTGGCGATGTTCATTTTTACAAACTGTAATACTATATGTCCACCAATGACGTTTAATATGACAGAGGTCCAAAAAGCTTTAAAGGATAAAAATGTTGAAGATTATCAAATCGTTGCTTTTAGTGTTGATCCTGAAGTGGATAAGCCAGACGTTTTAACGAATTATTTAAAAACGTATTCAGTGCCAGATGAAAGCAAATGGCAGCTATTAACTGGCTATGATCAAAAGTTTATTGAACAGTTTGCAATGAAATCGTTTAAATCACACGTAAAAAATGATCCGAATTCTGACCAAGTTATACATATGGGAAGATATTACTTAGTCAATGCAGATGGTACAGTTGTTAAAGATTATGATGGTACAACCGATGTACCAGTTGATACTATTGTGGCGGACATTAAGGCTTTAACAAAATAAATGATTAATAATAACTTAGAGGTTTGGTGCTTTTTATAACAAACTATTTTATTAATCGATTTAAGCGAATCTATTAATAAACCACAAAACCCCGTTCTAAATTTAGAACGGGGTTTAAAATATTATTGGAGCTTTTATATTATAATTATCTCGGTATTGCAAGCGAGAAATTAAGCTTTTTCTTCAAAATGTCAGTAGAAGGTATTCTATAGTCTAACCTTAACCTCAGTACCGTCCTTAGCTTTGACATCTACAAGCACGATCCCTTTATAATTTTTCAATTCCTTGACAACAGGCATTAGCATTTTTTTGTCTATTTGAGGCAAGGTAAGGTCTAGTTTTTCTCTTTCGAAGTAATCTTTTGTCCATCTGTTTACATGATACTGAAAAAATTTTGAAGACAAAATAGAAAGAACAATGTTTAAAATAGCATATGGAACTGGAATGGTAAACCGAACGTTTTTTGCTTTTACTTTTACATATATCATACGCAAATCACTACTCAATGAAGACTGAAACGGTATCCCCGTTTGCTGATTTAATATCAACAATTTGGCCATCTAGTTCGTTTTCAATTGCCTCAATAATAAGGTTTATGTCTATATCTTTCACGTATTTTTCCGACTGTGGAATACTCGCTGCGATGCTATGTCCAGCCATTAATACTACCTTAACAAGCTTAATAGGCAAATTGACTGTGACGTTATCATTTTCGGCTGAGACAACACGAACTTTTAATGTTTTATCTAAATAGGCAGTTGTTGTTTTTTCAAAAGACTTAT
Organism: Lysinibacillus sp. NPDC047702; assembly: GCF_050272555.1. Lineage (NCBI taxonomy): Bacteria > Bacillati > Bacillota > Bacilli > Caryophanales > Bacillaceae > Lysinibacillus > Lysinibacillus sp. NPDC047702. The sequence goes on from NZ_JBNNMG010000024.1 coordinate 59,662, forward strand.
TACCTGTTCTTTCTTTCTCTTGTAATGCTTGAATCAGTTCGGATCCTTTATCTGCATCAATTTTCCCTTCTTGAATCATTGTTAACACTCTTGTAATTTCCTCTTTCATGATAAACTCCTCCTTATTCTTCTTTTAAAAGCTTAATGGCTTCTTCGGGTGTAATTTCGCCATTTTCCAGCATGGTTACAACTTTTTTCTCATCTACTTCATTTTTCTTCTTTTGCACATATCCAAGGGAAGTAATGATGTCTGTGAGCTTTCCTCGAACAGTTGGATACGAAATCCCCAGTTCCTTTTCAACATCTTTAATATTCCCTCTGCATGTTAAAAATACTTCCACAAAATGAAGCTGATCCTTTGATAAGGTTGCCAGCTTAGATAATTCAAACTCATTTTCAATCGTAGTATGACAATGGGAGCACTGTAACTTTGTAATTTTCAAAGTTTGACTGCAGACAGGGCAATTGGTGATTACTTTATAAGCCATAATGAAATTCCTTTCTTTTAATGATTCGATTATATAACATTAAATAGAAAAGATAAATAATTAAATTTGATTTTTTGAATTAAAAAAATCAATAATATTAATTTGTAAATTAATATTATTGATTATCTTTTTTTATTCATGTTGAAATTATAGTCATGTCTCTTAACGAAAATACGAAAATAGGTACGATTACTTTGATTTTGGGAGGCTGATTCAGCAGCCATTAGCATAGATGTATTAATTAGTGATTTAGAACTTGGAGGAATCAACGTTTCTATTTAAACGTGTAGGATTGAAATCCCTGTATCATAATTCCGGTAACAGATGTTGTTAAATCTTCTAAAGAGCATTCGACTTTCCCTGCGAACCAGTCCTGGTATAAAGAAGCTAGTCCTCCTATAAAAAAGTGAACACGAATGACTAACTCTTCACACCCTTCATTTGACTGCAATGTTTCTTTGTAGCCAAGTATTTTCTCTATTAGAATGTCTTTTAACTTCATTACAAAGGTAGGTGCACCTTGTGTATTGATGACCATACGATAAAATTCTAAATCCTGATCAAAAAAACGAGCTACTTTTAGTAAGAAGGGCATTGGATCTTGAATAAGATCAACACCTTTAAAATCATTAAGAAACTCAAGCATATTTCCCATTATTTCATTTTCTATTTCTTCAATAACAGCATAGATATCTGAGTAATGGGCATAGAAGGTGCCTCTACTAATTTCAGCCCTTTCCACAATGTTTTTAACAGTTATCTTCTCTAACTCCTTTTCCAACACTAATTCTACAAAAGCGTGCCTAATCATTTTTCTTGAACGAATGGCACTTTTATATTCTGCTTTTCCACTCATTTTTTTGTACTCCTAAAATTTTTTTATAAAGTTGAACACAATCATTAGTGAATGTTCAAAGTTATACATATAGACGAAAATTGAACATTGTCCCCATTCATGAGGCTAAGTATACTTTGTTTAGAATCAAAAGTATACACTTGTATGATTTTGTGGTGTTCTAAGCTAGTAACAAAAATGCTCTTGGTAAATCTTAATGGAGTAAATAGAAAGTGGGGAAATGTTTATGAAGAAAACAACGAATTGGAGATCAGCTTCATTCGTTCTATGGATAGTGATTACAATCATCATTGTTATGACGATGCCGAATTTAGATGCATTAGTACGGGAAAAGGGGCAAATTACTATTCCTGGAAGTGCCCAAAGTAATATAGCAGAGGATATGCTTGGTCAAATGAATGAAGATAGTGATGAAAGGTATCAAATAATTGCAGTCTTCAATAGTGGTAATGATAACGCATTAACAAATGAACAAAAAGAAGAAGTAGGAAAAATAATTAAGGAATTAAAAAATAAACAATCGAAGATTAGTATTAAGGAAATTGTGACTCATTTAGATAATGAACAAACGCAAAAACAGCTTATTTCTAAAGATGGAACCACTATCCTAGCGCAGCTTTCCATACAAAAAAATAATAGAGAAATATCTGAAGTAGTGAAGGAACTTCATAAAATTGTAGATAGTGAGAATATGGACATCTATCTAACAGGAAATAGTCTAGTACTGGAAGATTTTGTCCAATCAACACAAGAGGGGATTAAGAAAACGGAAGTGATTGCGATTATCTTTATTATCGTTGTGCTAATTCTTATTTTCCGATCACCAATCGTCCCATTCGTTTCTCTTTTAACAGTAGGAGTGGCGTACTTAGTGTCACTAGGAATCATTGCACACTTAGTAGATCAATTTAATTATCCATTTTCTAATTTTACACAAGTATTTTTAGTTGTTATTTTATTTGGAGTCGGGACAGATTATAATATTTTACTATTCACTCGATTTAAGGAAGAACTGGTGAAGCAAGATGATATGTGGACAGCAATTCGTGTAACCTATAAAACTGCTGGTAAAACCGTTCTGTACAGTGCACTCGCGGTATTTATTGGATTTATGGCACTGGTTTTTGCTGAATTCGGATTATACCGAGCAAGCTCATCTGTGGCAATTGGAGTAGCCGTACTTGTCCTGGTTTTAATGACCTTAAATCCATTTTTTATGGCTTTATTAGGGAAGAAGATGTTCTGGCCAGTGAAAAAAATAAATGGACATAATGAAAGTAAAATTTGGGGCGCATTTGCTAAGATGTCTGTTTTAAGACCAGTGGTTGTTTTAGTCTTTACTGCGATGTTGTGTGTTCCCTTTATCATCCATTATAGTCATTCATCAAGCTACAATGATTTGTTGGAAGTGGGGGATAGCTATGCTTCTAAAGAAGGAATCAACGTGATTGAGGATCATTTTCCTGCTGGTTTTTCTTCGCCAGCATCCTTAGTTATACAGTCAAATGAAGGATTGGATAATGCAAAATCATTGCAAGTATTGGATGAATTAGCTGAACAGATATCTCGAGTAGATGGTGTATCAGAAGTATTGACAGCCACTCGTCCAACCGGAGAAAAAATCATTGACTTATATATTACAGAGCAAACAAAAGAATTAAATAGCGGACTAAACGAAGCGAATGAAGGTGTTGGAAAAATAAATAGTGGATTATCCTCAGCTGAAAAACAATTCAAGCAAACTGATACAAGTGATGTACAAAATGTTCAGTCATTAATTAATGGAACAAATGAAGTGAAAAAGGGTGTTGTTAAGCTAGGAAAGGCTGTTAGTCAATTATCGAACGGTGTAGGTGCAGGGGTGAATGGCGCCCAACAACTAGAAAATGGTTTGGCATCTGTAAATGAGAATATGGATGTGTTAACGAGATCCATGTCAAAATTATTGAATGGTTATATAGAAATTGAAAAAGATTTATCTTCATTTAGCACCTATTTTTCAAGCATTGCTCAAGCCCTCGATCGTGCAAAAAAAGGGTATGAGCAAACGGAGGATTCAATGTATGCACTAGTGCAATCAAAACCAGAGTTAGCTAATGATGTCAATGTGCAAACCACACTTGGTAATGCTACAAATGAAAAAAAGCAGTTAGAAGAGTTGTTGGAGAAGCTACAGGTGCTATCACCTCAATATGATGGGACACTTAAATCATTTAAAGAAGCAAATGACTCACTTGTCAGAGTTAACAAGGGTTTTTCACAATTACAAGCTGGTGTGAATAATCTGTACAAAGGTTCAGCCAGCTTAAGGCAAGGATTACAAACAGCTGAAAACGGTTCGAACCAAGTTGCCAGTCAAACACCTGCCCTTCAATCAGGTTTAACAACGATTAACGAGGAGCAAGAGCAATTACTCACTGGACTAACAGATTTAGCTCATAAAATGGAAGCCTTACAATCGGGGTTATCAGAAAGTACGAAAGGCTTAAAAGAAGTAAGTACAGGTTTAACAGATGCTCAAGATTATTTAACAGGGCTTAGTGAATCAAAGGCCTCTGAAAAATTCTATATTCCACAAGATGTTTTAGAAAGTGATGAATTCCAAAAATCATTGGATATGTATATGTCTACTGTAAGCCCGAAATATAAAAAAGCGCACCTTCTCGGTACGCACGACGAATGGCCCGCTATCTGGTTTTTTTTCAGATAGCTGGCTATTTTGAACATGTGGCTTGGATATTTTTCGACCAAGGCATGTAATCTTGTAAAATCTCTGGCTGTTGTTGAATCGGTAAATTTGGTAGCTCCGTTAATAGCTTCACAAGGTACTGATAAAAATCAATGCCGTTTGTTTTGGCTGTTTCTGCTAAACTCAAACAGATGGCATTTGCTTTCGCACCAGCTT
>NZ_JBNNMG010000025.1:0-63633 GCF_050272555.1 Lysinibacillus sp. NPDC047702
CTAGAAAAGCCAATACTCGCTTCACCTTCAAAGGGTTACGAGAACGAGCCACATTTCGATCAGTGATTGCTTGACCAGTTGCAGCGAAGTACTTCATGGTATAGATTCGTTTACCATTTACTATCCTCACTTGGGTAGTAGTTCCTCGCTTGATTTCGTTATATATAGTAGCACGACAAACACCCAATCTACGGGCAATCTCAGCTTTTGATAAATTCCCTTCATCAAGGTAAGCCTCTAACTTTCCACGTTGAATTTCAGTAAGTCTGGGTTTCTTTTGAGTTCCTTTTATGTTAAGCTTTGTTTGCATCAAATCGAAAAATCTCCTTTGTATATTGGTTGTGTAGGAACTCCAATAATACACGATTTTTCCGATTTGATGCATTTTTTTATACAGTGTCTAATCTGATTTTACAATTCGCCATTTATTTTCAAAATAGATTTCCTTAATTTAAAGTAAAAATATAGGTATGCGAGTTATAATTGATCAAATTAGAGGGTAGCTCAAGTTTCAGTACTTGGAGCTACCCTTTTTGACATGTTACCCATTAATGTTTAATTTCTTCAATGACTTTTTCTTTTAAATCGGTGTCCATAGAGGAAAGCTTAACATTATTTGTAAGACGTTCTTTTAACTCTCGATCAGTCATAATGCCACGTTCCTCTAAGATTTGAACAAGAAGATTTAAAGTCATTAAATTTTTAATGTCTGCTGCCTTTGAATCCATATACACCCCTCCAAAAGTATAGTAAGCCTACTCTTTTAGTGTACTCCTATTTTGAAGGGACTGTATAAAATACTCAAAACAAAGCGAATATATTTCGTGTTCCGGAATATCTGGAACAATTCTAGCGTGTAAAAGTGAACTCTTTAATCTGTTTAAGTTTTAAACTATCTAAAGTCCTTATTTCATTTTTTTATTAAGAATAAAGTTTGATAAAGAGCAGCTAGTAAAGCAACAAAAAGCGTATCATCGGAGTCGAAAAGCTTAAAAGCTATACCAGTACGTACTAATTCAGTTTCTAAATTACTAGCACTTGCTATTTTTACATCATTGCAATATAAATAGGCGGTTGAGGTAAAATCCTTTTCAAAGCGAAAAACAAGTCCATCCATTGTAAATGAATAGGAGGATTCAAGTAGCTGCACGACCTTGTGTTGAATTGGTAGGGTTGTTCCATCTGGCATCACAAGAAGATGGCTAACCCCTTTTGTTAAGAGTGTTGATTGCACTTGAAAAAGCGGTGCTCCTAAGGGAGAGCGGGTTTCATAACGATGTGGTAAGGATTGCTGTGCAGCTACTAGCATAACAGCATTGATAACTTTTCCAACGGATGAACGTTCAACCTTTTGTAATACACATACTGCTTCATTTCGTTCATTAATAATAGGGATCTGTGTAAAGCTTTCGAATGCTTTCGGAAAGGTAAGTGTAAATGTAGCCATAAAAAGCCTCCAATCTACTAGACTATACGAGGAAGCCTAATCCTAGGTTTCATCATTTTATAAATATTATTTTGACATAAGAGATGAAAAAGAATGAACAAAAAATAGCTGACCATTATTACATTGATGGTCAGCTTTTTATCTTATTGAATGATTACTTCACCTGCAAGAGCACGTTTTTCTTGCTCTGGATCGAATTCTTTTTCCATTTTTGAAACAACAACTGTTGCAACACCATTACCAATTAAGTTTGTAACAGCGCGAGCCTCTGACATAAAACGATCGACACCGATTAACAATGCAATCCCTTCAACTGGAATCATAGGGAATGCCGCTAGCGTTGCCGCGAGTGTAATAAAGCCTGAACCCGTTACACCAGCCGCTCCTTTAGATGTTAGCATTAAAATAGCTAATAAGGTAATTTGATGCCAAATGTCTAATTCCACGCCATAAGCTTGTGCTATAAATATTGCTGCCATGGATAAGTAAATAGACGTACCATCTAAATTAAAGGAATACCCCGTTGGTATAACAAGACCAACGACTTGTTTAGAGCAGCCATAGTTTTCTAGTTTACGCATCATCGAAGGTAATGCTGATTCTGATGAGGATGTCCCAATAACGATAAAAATTTCATCTTTAATATATTTAATGAACTTAAAAATATTGAACCCAAAGTAACGTGTAATCAGACCGATAATGACTACGATAAAGATAAACATCGTGATATAAACAGACAGCATTAAAAATCCTAAGTTTCCAAGTGATTTAATACCAAAATTTCCGATTGTGTAACTCATGGCACCAAATGCACCAATAGGGGAAATCTTCATGACCATATTAACAATTTTAAAGAAAATATCTGCGACTTGTTCGAAAAAATTAATTACTGGTTTAGCTGGTTCACCAATTGCAGCGGCAGCTAGCCCAAATAAAACTGCTGAGAACAGGACTGGTAGTAATTCACCGTTAGCAAGTGCGCCAACAACATTATCAGGAATAATTTGCATGATAAATGCACCGAAGCCATGTTCCGCGGCAGCAGCTTGTTGTGTATATTGAGACACATCTGCGGCGTTTGCAGCATCTGTATTAAAGCCCTTACCTGGCTGTACAATATTGACAACGAGTAGGCCAATCGCTAGTGCAAAAGTAGAGACGATCTCAAAATAAATTAAGGCTTTCCCTCCGATTTTTCCAACCTTTTTTACATCGCCCATACTCCCAATGCCAATAACAACTGTTAAGAAAATAATAGGAGCTATTAACATTTTAATTAATTTAATAAAAATATCGGCTAATATTTTTAGCTTCGCCCCAAACTCAGGGAACATGGCACCGACAATAATACCAAGTACAATAGCTATCAGTACTTGTACTGTTAAGTTTTTAAAATTTATACGCATAAAGTTCTACCCCTCCAACCTTAGTGAAAATTGTGTGAACGCTTTCATGTGGTTATCATAGCTGAAATTTTCCGACAATAGTTTTTATGACCGTAATGTTTCTATTGTTCATTTTGTTCATTTTTAGTTGAAGAGTGTATGAAACCAGTGTTTGCAAGGATAAATACTGTTTTATAGTAGATTTGAAATTGAAGAATCTATTATAATACAAAAGAAAAAATCCTCACGATTTGTGAGGATTTATCATTAATGAACAAAAGTATTAAGGAGAAACGATTTTTTCAATTCTCGATAAGACATCATCATTTTGTATATTGGTTTTATAAAAGTCATAGACAGGTGTAAGCTTTTCTTTAAATCGTTGTCGTTCCTCACTACTCATCGTGGAAATTTCAAAGCCTTCTTGCTGCTCTAGCTTTCGTAGATCCTTTTCATTCATAATAACGGCTTGTTCAAATTGCCAATCTGTCGTGTCCTTCATAGCCTCCATAATCTGCTTTTGAATCTTTACAGGTAGAGACTTCCAAAAGTTTTCATTCATAAGAACAGCATACCCTAAAATCCCATGCTTTGTTAATGTCATATGTTTTTGTACCTTATAGAAGCCTTTAGAGTAAATATTAGATGCTGTATTTTCCTGTGCATCGATGGCATGTGATTCAAGATCCGTAAACACCTCACTAAAGGAAATAGGAATAGGCGTTGCTCCAACAGCCTCAAATTGCTTCTCAAGTGTTTTACTTGGCATTGTTCTGATACGTAAGCCTTTTAAATCCTCAAATGTATGAATAGGATAATCGACAGAGGTTAAATGCTTAAAGCCATTGTGCCAAAAGCTAAGTCCCTTTATTTGAAAGGGTTCAAGCTCATTTAATAGCTGTTCGCCAATTGAGCCGGTAAGAACTTCATGGACTTCATCATCCGTATTAAAGAGGTAGGGTAAATCTAGAACCTGCCAGTTTGGTACATAGGCTGTCATTTTAGAGAAAGTAGGGATAATCATTTCTACTTCTCCATTTTGTAATGCTTGAAACTCATTTTCATCATTAAACAAGGAGGAGTTTGGGTAAACATGTACCTTTACTTCACCATTTGTTTTTTCCTCAACAAGCTCTGCGAATTTACTTGCAGCCTGTCCCTTCGGCGTATTTTCTGCTACTACATGACTTAAATGAATGGTAATTTGTGTATCCAAGCCTTTTTGTTCATCGTCGTAGGGGAGGGGGTTAGCGAATAGTAGACCTTGTTGTACGCCAATCGCTATTGTTAACAGTAAAACGGTTGCTATTGTTCCAATAATAAATTTTTTCATCTATTACACCCAATTAATTCGTATTTTCTGATGTTTTTGTTATTCTAACATATGAAGTAAGCTAAAATATAGGTGAGGGAGGCGTTTTACATCTTGAAATTTCAAAAGTTATCAATGAGAAGAAAAATCATGTCTCTAACTTTTTTTATTCTCATGCTTTCCTTTAGTATTGGTGGTACATTTTTGCTAGGATTCGTAATGAATGAGCAGAAGGATAAGCTTGGAAATCAGGCATTGCTTGTGGCAAAAACCGTATCACAGCTTCCTGAATTAAAAACATATATTACCAGTCTTGATTTTAATGAGGCAACAACGCATATTAATCCGGTTGTAGACGAAATACGTGATATAAATGGTGCACAATATATTGTTGTTTTAGACATGCAAAGACGCAAGTATTCCCATCCGAATTCAGAGGAAATAGGTCGAATTTCGCAATCAGGAGATTTAAATGCAGCCTTTTCTGAACATTATTATACATCAATTGCACATGGTGAGCATGGTGATATGGTGCGCGCATTTGTACCTATTATGAATAATGAGGGAAAACAATTAGGCGTCGTGATAGTAGGTTATAGTGTTTTAACGATTGCTGAATTACTACAATCTATCCAAAAGGAATTAATCATTACAATCTTCTTGTCTCTTCTATTTAGTGCATGGGGTGCCCATAATTTAGGGCTTCATATGAAAAAGCAAATGTTTGGGTTAGAGCCGCATGAAATTGCTAAAATGTATGTGGAGCGAACAGAAACCTTTAATGCCATGCATGAAGGAATTATCGCGATAGATAATGATTTAACGATAACTATTTTTAATGAAAAAGCATGTGATATATTAAGTGTTTATGACCAACCGTCGACATTAATTGGAAAGAAAATTTATGAGGTATTACCTGACACACGCTTACCAGAAATTTTGGAACTTGATCAGCCTCTTTTCAATCGTGAGCTATATATTAATGGACATAGTATTATGAGCAATCGTATTCCAATACAAGTCAATGGAAAAACAGTTGGAGCGGTGGCCATGTTTAAGGATCGTACAGAAGTGAAAAAGCTTGCAGAGGAATTAACTGGTGTAAAGGCATTTGTACAGGCATTGCGTGTACAAACACATGAGCATAAAAATAAACTGCACACCATTGCTGGACTTTTACAGCTTGGACATCATGAGCAGGCACTATCTTATTTAACGCAAGTGAAGGAAGAACATGATGAAATTACAAATTTCTTAAATGAACGAATTAAAAATGAAAATATTTCAGGCTTATTACTTAGTAAGATTTCCTATGCAAAAGAGCAGGGAATTCGATTAGAGATAGATCGAGAAAGTCGACTGACTGAATTTCCGAAAAATTTAGATCATCATGATTTTGTCATTTTATTTGGTAATTTAATCGAAAATGCTTTTGATGCATTAAGAGATACGCAACTGGATGAAAAAATTGTGCATGTGTCTGTTGATGAAGATGAAGATGTATTGGCAATCTTAGTAACAGATAATGGTATAGGCATGACAGAAGAGGTAAGGACCCATATTTTTGATAATGGCTTTTCGACAAAAGAGAAAAAGGGGCGAGGTATTGGTCTGTATTTAATCCAAGATATTGTACAAAAGGGGCAGGGGGATATTGAGGTTATTAGTGAGCCTCATAAAGGAACCAGCTTTTTGATAACATTTTATTTTTCCTAAAGCCCGGAATTATAAGTGATTAAACTGAAAGCTCTTCGCTTAAATGAGTGACCACTTAATAGGAGAGTATCGACTACGCAAAAAAAGTAGTAAATAACCAACGACTTAATCCAACTAGAAAAATTACGATATACGGAGGGTTGACAGTGACACAGATAAGGGTGCTCTTAATAGAAGATGATCCGATGGTGCGAGAGGTGAATCGTCAATTTATTGAAAAGGTAGCGGGGTTTGAAGTGATAGGTCAAGCCTCAAATGGTGTCGAGGGAATAGCTCAAATACGTAAGCTTGCACCTGATTTAGTATTCATGGATATTTTTATGCCAGAGCAGGATGGAATTACGAGTTTGCGAAAAATACGTGAACTTAAATTGCCAGTGGATGTTATCACTGTAACTGCTGCAAATGATATGAAAACGGTGAAACAGATTTTGCATCTAGGCGTTTTCGATTATATTATGAAGCCCTTTTCGTTTGAACGCGTGCAGGGAACACTTGAAAATTATTTGCGTTTTAAAAGACAGATGCAAACAGAGCGTGAGCTGACACAGGGAGAACTTGATCAGTTATTCCATTATCAGGGTGTGCAAAATGAAATTGAGCACCCGACTATGATGCACTTAGAAAAAAACTTGCCAAAAGGTTTTAATAGAGCAACACTCGAAAAAGTTATGCACTATTTGCATTCTGTAGAGGGAGCATCGGCTGAAAGAGTTGCAAGTGGTGTAGGCATCGCTCGTGTTACAGCTCGGAGATATTTAGATTATTTAGAGAAGCAAGAAGAGATTACGATGGATGTGCATTATGGGGGTATAGGTCGTCCTATCAATTATTATTTTAGCAAATAACAAAAAAACCTGATTGTGTTTAGGCAATCAGGTTTTAAGTATTTTAGTAGGGCATAATTTTTTCTACAGGCTTTGGTGTCTTAATTTTTGGCAAAATTTTATCTAGTGTAACTGTACGTTTAATGACGTGTGTAGTTTCATCATGTTCTTCGAATTGTTCAAGGAATGAAATGACCTCTTTCACAATCGGTGTAGGCGTTGAAGCACCTGCTGTGACAGCAACAGTATTAATGTTTGTTAACCATTCAACTTTTAGTTCAGAAACATCTGCAATTCGATAGGATGGTGTCCCTGCGATTTCAACAGACACCTGTGTTAAACGATTTGAGTTATTGGATTTTGGATCACCTACAACAATAAGTAAACCGGCTTCCCCTGCCTGTTTAGCAACGGCTTCTTGGCGTACCTGTGTTGCTAAACAGATTTCTTTATGCACTTCAATATGTGGGAATTTTTCTTTTAAACTATCCATTAAATGAGCAACATCCCATTGACTCATAGTTGTTTGATTGGTTACCAGTAATTTATCATTCGTTAAATTTAATGCATCAATATCATTGGAAGATTGCACTAAATGTACATGCTCTGGTGCAACGCCGATTGCTCCTTCAGGTTCGGGATGTCCTTTTTTACCAATATAAATAATATCATAGCCTTGTGCTGATTTTTCACGAATTAAATCGTGTGTAACTGTTACGTCAGGACATGTAGCATCAATGGATACTAACCCTTTTTGCTTCGCAATTTCACGAATTTCAGGTGAAACGCCATGCGCTGTGAAAATAACAGTGCCAGTTTCAACCTGTTTTATGATTTCTAAACGATTATCACCATCTAATGTGATGATGCCATCCTCTGCAAAGGCATCTGTGACATGTTTATTATGCACAATCATTCCTAAAATGTAGATAGGTCTTGGTAATGTTTTATCGAGTGCGGCGTTACGAGCGATAACCATCGCATCAACAACACCGTAGCAATAGCCACGTGGATTAATTTTTAATACTTGCATGGTTGTGACTCCTTTCAAGCTTACCTACCTACATTATAACGGACGGGAGCGACGAATACAAAGAAACGTTCATCTACATAGGTGGCTGGAAAATACGTGGTTTGGATGGGATTGGATCTGGCGGAGTGAATGATGCATTTTGTCGAGAAGACCTTCCACTTTTTGCAGAACCTGCTCCATCACTTGCTGTAGCTTTAGCGGCCCCAGCCTTATCTCCTGTAGATGGAAGACCTTGAAACCCTTTATACAATTTTAATAGAGAGGGAATATTTTTTACCATAGGCATGGCTTGCTGTATATAGGGTGTATAGGTTTTGGCTGAATTGAACAAGCTATTTGCTTGCTGTAAGAATGAGCCGATCTTAGAGGCTCCTTGAACTGGCGGCATCGGCATTTGCCCTCCGAAAGTCCCTATTCCGCTAGACATTGGAAAGCCACCCGGAATTCGTGGTTGAACTGGGAAGCCTCCAGGAGGTAAAAAGGACTGCGGTGACATTTGTTGTGTTGGCATTGGCATTTGCATGGGCATTCTCATGCCGCCGGGATACATTGGGAACTGATAGGGTTGTCGAAATACCATAATGAACTCCTTTCAATACTTGTTTATCATTGATGACATACCTGATTATAGTTATGATATGCAGATGGCTATGCTAGCGTTCGACAAAGACAAAGAAAACACACGACCAATAATGGCCTCTGTTCATCGTACCTATATATTTATCATTACATAGGTATATTTCTTAAATCGTCACATTTTTTCCACTTTTCTGTCGACTTGCGGGAGTATAATGGATTACTAGTAACTACTTTCCTATAGAATAGAAAAGAACTTGTAGGATTTATGTAAATATTTCGTAAAGGTATTTTTGTTAGAATAGTATAGAGGAATCTTGAATAGGAGGTATTTTGTGTCAATTAAAATGAGAAGTATGGTGTCATTTGGTCTGATTGTATTATTAGTGCTAATTATGGGGTTTTTTCAGCAACAAAATGCCAAATCCCAATTAGATCAAATACACTTAATGAGGGAAAAGACATTGCAATCAGCACTGCTAGCAGATGAGATGAAGCTGGCGGTGGTTCAGGTTCAGCAATACTTGACAGATATTAGTGCTACAAGAGCACTAGACAATTTAGATGATGGATTTGAGCAGGCAGAAAAATATAGTAAAATTTTTAATCAAAATTTAGAACAGCTGAAAAGTTTACATCCTCAAAATGAGGAAAAACTAAATGCTATTAAAAAAGCATTTGATCACTATTATAGCACTGGTCAAGAAATGGCTAATAGCTATATTCAAGGGGGACCTCAGCAGGGAAATAAGATTATGCTGGAATTTGATACGACATCTGTTGAAATCAATGAAAAAGTAGAAATATTCCAACAAGAAAGCATTACCCAAATGGAAAATTCTTTAGCCGATGTTGAAAAACTTATAGATGATAATAAGCAATGGTTTTTATGGATATTCGGTATTATTGTCCTGATTTGTATTATAGTCGGCTTTATACTTGTACGTTCCATTCTTGTTCCAGTACATAAATTAACTTCTGCTGCGGAAGTAATTGCTAAAGGTGATTTGTGTCAAAAGGATATAGAGGTTAGAACAAATGATGAAATTAGGATTTTAGCAGATTCCTTTAATTTAATGAAAACTAATTTACATTCTTTGATACGTAGTATGACTGCTAATGTTGAGCATACTACTTCATCAGCTGAACAATTAGCTGCAAGTACAGATGTCATTTCTGATTCCTCTAATGATGTTGCAAACTTAGTAGAGGAGATGGCAACAAATGATCATCAAGCAGCGGCCACTGGTCGTGAAAGTTCGATTGCAATGGATGAAACAGCTCGAGGCGTTCAACGTATAGCGGAGGCTACGCAAATGCTCCATTCAAAAGCTATAGATACACAGACTATTGCGAACGATGGCGAAAAAACGTTGCATATCGCAGAAAATCAAATAGCACTCATCCAGGAATCATCTAATAAGACAAATGAGCGTATTAAGCAGCTAAATAGACAATCAGCTGAAATCGTCCATATTACGAAAGTAATAACGGATATTACCGAACAAACGAATCTTCTAGCATTAAATGCTGCTATTGAGGCAGCGCGTGCTGGTGAGCATGGTAAAGGCTTTGCAGTTGTAGCTGATGAGGTACGCAAGTTAGCGGAGGAATCGAAAGCATCTGCCAATCAAATTGTTGATTTGATTGCACTAATTCAGCAGGAAATGAAGGAAGTAGATAAGGCTGTAGGTGTAACGGTATTAAATGTAGATGAGGGAGTCACATTTATTCAAAATGCACAAAAATCTTTCGATGAAATTCTACATGCCATTCGTGAGATGACAGGTCAAATTGAAGATGTTTCAGCCTCCACACAGCAAATATCAGCAAGCACTGAAGAAATGGCTGCATCGGTCAATGAAATGTCCAACTCTGCCGTACAAGCTGCACAGCAATCCGAAACAATTGCCTCAACAATTGAGGAGCAAGCAGCAACGATTGAAGAAATAAATGCCGTTGCAAAATCATTAAGTGAAGAGGCTCTGATAGTGAAGGAAGAAATCAATAAATTTAAAATTTAGGTAGGACTGGAGATTATTAAAATCTGTTATTACTTTTTATCTTGATTCAGCAGAATACTCCCACCTCTATAGGTGGCGAGATGAATGCGATTTTTTTCCTATTCAGTGGGCGTACAAACGCCCGCTGAATCAGAGGAACTCAGGTTAGATCTTCACATCCTGTGAAAACGCCTGAGTGACCAACATCGTGTTGGCCTAAAGCCCTTGACGGATTCAAGCGAGGAGGTTCCAAAAAATTTGGGTGTTGTGGCAAAATGAAAGTGATTTCTTTCGTGTTATGTGAGGTCTTTTATTTTGTCGAATACATAAGGAAATCTTTATTTTAAGGGGAGATTGCTGAATTGATGAGACTATGTGCACGATTGACTAGTATTTGTGCTAGATAGAAGGCTACTTGTACTTAATAGAATGTCCGTTATTAGTTTTAACTAAATTTTCACTGTAAATGTATTGCTTTTTCCTACAGAGCAATACTTTGGATTAGAATAACTTGATTCATTGACATAATAGTTTTCAACAACATGAAGCGAGGTAGTTCCAAACATTTTTGGAATTACCTCGCTATATTTTTTTAGAAAATATCTTCGTTTTACATTATTCTTCATCATGACAGCGTAGCATTCTGTACCCGACACGAACATGGGTCTGAATTAACTTTGGATTAGCGGGGTCGTTCTCTATTTTTTTGCGAAGCGTTGCCATGAAAACTCTAAGGCTTGGGACATCCGATTGGAGAACATTGTGCCAAATTTCCTTTAAAATAAAATTATGTGTTAATACTTTGCCAACATGCTTAGATAAAATGACCAACAGCTTATATTCTATTGGTGTCAAATGCACCTCTTTACTATTGACAAACACTGTATTTGCTAAATAGTTTATTTGTAAATGGCCGTTCTCAAAGATAGAGGGTTCATTTTCTAGCTGATGCTCATACATCATTCTTCGCAGTGCTACTCGTATGCGTGCTAGTAACTCCTCAACACTAAAAGGCTTAGTGACATAATCATCTGCACCAGCATCCAATGCATTTATTTTATCTTGTTCTTCACCACGCGCACTGACAACAATAATAGGGGTTTGGGTCCAGCTTCTAATCTTTGTAATAAGCTCTACACCATCCATGTCCGGTAGTCCTAAATCCAGGATGATTACGTCTGGCTTCATAGTAAGAGCCTTTTGCAATGCACTGTTCCCATCATATACGATGTCGAATTCATAGTGCTGTGTAGCTAATGTCATCTTGATTAAATTACCAATGGCTAGGTCATCTTCGACTACAAGAATTCGTTTATTCATGGAACATCATTACTCCTTTTTTAGTGAAAAATGAAAGATAGTGCCCTGTGGTTGATTATCTAATACATGTATTTCGCTGCCATGTAATTTTAAAATGGTTTGACAAAGTGCCAAGCCTAATCCTAGACCTCTTCGACTATCGCTACGCTGTATTTTTCCGGTTGTAAATGGCTCAAAAAGCGTTTCTTTTATCGCATCATCAATACCTGGTCCATCATCAGAAATAGCGAAATCTACTAAACCACCAGATTCTTTTACTAGTATCGTAATCACACTACCGGGAGGTGTATAGGTCAATGCATTATCAATGATATTAATCAGAACCTGAATGATTAGTCGTGCATCCATAAAAGCAAATAAGAATTCTGGTTCAATTTGATAGGATATTTTATGAGTATTATTTAGACGAACGACATGGCAAAGAGCCTCTTGTATAATTTCTTCTACAAGTTCCAAATGCATCTCTAAAGCGAATTGTCCATTCTCCAATTTTGAAACAGCGAGTAAGTTTTCAACCATTTGTACAAGCCATTTTGAATTTTTATAAATATCTTCATATAATTTGTTTTTTTCATTATCTGGAATATAATTTGCATTCGTCAATAAAATATCCGCATTTCCGGAAATAGCTGTAAGTGGTGTTCTTAAATCATGTGAGATAGCACGTAAAAGGTTAGCACGCATTTGTTCCATTTCCGCATCTCTAGCTACTTCTACATTGAGCTTCTGTAAATACCATTTATCGAGCGCAAACGAAAAATCATTGATAATAGCATGCAAAATATTACGCTCAAATGCAGGTAATGGTGATTGCTTTGACAGTGCAATGCCAATAACACCCTTCACATATCCATTTGATATAACGGGTAAATAGTAGGCACTTACTTCTGGAAATATATCAGTTGAAACACCTGCTACATGCTTATTATTAATAACCCAACTCACCACCCCACCATTAGGATTTTCAAAAAGGGAGGATACTTTCTTATTTTCGCTATTTGACATGCTCTCTGTATGAAAAAACATTGAATTAACAATGGTGTTATTTTCTATTTCAAAGAATTGTACGGGCTTTTCTACTAGCCTAACAATTTGTACCATACCCTCCGTAATAATTTCATCTATCGTTTTAGCGTGTTGGAGCCTCCGATTTATATCAAGCAGCACCTCCATTCGATAAGATTTCCGCACAGCTATCATCGTTTGCTTTTTTATTTTTTTTGTTAAGCTACTTGTGATGAACCCTGAAAGGAACATGATTACAAAGGTCATTGGATAATCTCGATGATAGGCATCAAATGAGAATCGTGGTTCTGTAAATAAGTAATTAAATAGTAATACAGCGGTGATGGAGCTAATAATGCTCATTATCCAACCCGATGACCAGATAGCAAGCATTAAAACACCTAAAATATAAATCGTAATGACATTTGATTCACTAATACCAAGTGAATATAAATACAAGCCGATAATGGATACAAAGCCAAATATGAAAATCATTTTTAACAAGTCAAGCCAGTCAAATGACCACTGTATATTTATTTTTTGTAGATAGAATTGTTCATTTTCCTGATCTGGTACTATATGAATAGCTAAATTTGGTACAAATTCAGTCAGTTGATCGCTGATTTTTGTGCTTGGTTGCCACCATCTTTTTCTCATGCT
This sequence comes from Lysinibacillus sp. NPDC047702, assembly GCF_050272555.1. Taxonomy (NCBI): domain Bacteria; kingdom Bacillati; phylum Bacillota; class Bacilli; order Caryophanales; family Bacillaceae; genus Lysinibacillus; species Lysinibacillus sp. NPDC047702. The sequence goes on from NZ_JBNNMG010000025.1 coordinate 13,285, forward strand.
TGTTCTACCGATGACCAATTTTGTCACACCGCTAATTTGAGCATAATTAGCAAGGGCTGCTGCTATATCATCCTCTTGAACAATGACCACATGACCACCAAGCTGTTCAACAAGCTTTATATGCTGCTGCAATCGCTCTGAGTTTGCGGTTGTCCTATCGCTTTCCTGTACCCTTTGTACATAAAGAGCAGTGAATTTGCCATGCAATGCCTGAGAAAGTCTTGCGGCATTTCGAATAACCTTGGCATTTGTAGGAGAGCTACTAATACCAACAAGTATATGCTCTTCAATCTGTACAGAATGTTTCATTGATTCGTTGCTGTTAATTTGTTTATAGTTAATCGTATCAGCGGCTCTACGTAGTGCAATTTCTCGAAGAGCTATTAAATTTTGCTTAGAAAAGAAAGATTGTAGGGCTTTTTCAGCTTGTTGCTTGCTATAAATTTTGCCATCCTGTAGACGTTGAATTAACTCATCGGGTTCAAGATCCACAATTTTTATTTGTGCAGCCTGATCAATTAAGTAATCTGGTATGCGTTCCCGTACCTTGATGCCAGTTATTTCTTCTACCAAATCATGAAGACTTTCAATATGTTGAATATTTACAGTTGTATAGACATGAATTCCCTTTGCAAGTAATTCCTCTATATCTCCAAAGCGCTTCTTGTGTCGCATTGTTGGTACATTACTATGTGCTAATTCATCAATAAGAACAATTTCTGGTTTACGACTTAATACTGCATCAATATCTAATTCCTGAAAGGCTTTCTCCTTATACCTTATTTTTTTTGTAGGAATTTGCTCAAGCCCTTCGAGTAAGGCTAATGTTTCTGGACGAGGATGAGGCTCTACATAGCCAACCACCACATCTTTACCAAGCGTTTGAGCCTGATGTGCTGCATCTAGCATTGCATAGGTTTTCCCTACGCCAGCAGCATAGCCAAGAAAAATTTTGAGCTTTCCAATAACGTGTTCCTCCTGTTGAAGCCTCGCTAAAAATGTCTCTGGAGCTGGTCGATCTTGTTCCATCATCCTTCACCTCATTTGTATTATAGCGCTATCTTCCATTAAGAAAGTATTAAGATTTCCGCCCTTATAGTTTCTTAATAGAAAAAACGATTTCCTAACACTACATTAATCTGAAAGTAAGTATGATGAGAGCATCCTAATAACGAAAGGGGTTTTAATTGTTGGACTTATCTATGATTGGTTTACTAATAATCAACTTTGCATGTCTTTATGCGTTAACAGCATGGTGCTTTAAGCTAGTGAAAGAAAAGTAAGGAGGGTGAATTGAATGTGGATTTTTATGGGGATTGTACTTGTATTCCTTTTTGGTTATCTAGGGCATGCATTACTATATCCTGAAAATTATTAATTGGCTTATAGGAGGTTGCATTATGTGGCAAATAGCCATTGTATTAATTATTTATGTACCACTCGTTATCGTTACAGGTCATTATTTATACCGGGTGGCAATGCAGCAAAGAACCTGGATTGATCCAATCATGGATAGATTTGATGGGTTTATTTATAAACTTTGTGGTATTAAAAGAGTGGATATGACAGGTAAACAATATGTGCTCTCTTTAATCCTATCAAATGCCTGTATGGTGTTTATTGGCTATATTCTATTACGAATTCAAGCAATCTTGTTTTTAAATCCAAACAAGATTGACAATATGGAAGCATCACTATCTTTTAATACTATTATTTCATTTATGACGAATACAAATCTTCAGCATTATAGTGGTGAATCAGGGCTTAGTTATTTATCACAAATGCTTATCATTATTTTTATGATGTTTACATCTGCAGCTAGTGGTTATGCAGCGTGTATGGCATTCTGTCGTCGTATTGTGGCTAAAACGGATACGATCGGTAATTTCTTTGTAGATTTTGTTCGTATCATTACAAGGATATTAATACCACTTTCTATAGTAGTTTCCGTTATTTTGGTATCACAGGGTATACCACAAACCCTCAAAGCCAATCAAACTGTACAAACGATAGAAGGGAAATTACAAGATATTGCACTAGGACCTGTAGCTTCACTTGAGTCTATTAAGCATATAGGAACAAACGGTGGTGGTTTTTATGGAGCAAATTCTACTACTCCATTTGAAAATCCAACGGTCATTTCAAATATGATTGAAATGCTGTCAATGATGCTATTGCCTGGAGCCTGTGTAGTAGCATTTAGCTTAATGATAGCTTCTAGAAAAAAGAAGCCCATATTTGGCAAGCAGGGGTTAGCTATTTTTGTAGCAATGACCATGTTGTTCCTTGTTGGATTAGTGACTGTCTATGTATCGGAGCGAGCAGGTAATCCCATTATGAATGAACTGGGAATCACACAACAACTTGGTAGTATGGAGGGCAAGGAGATGCGCTTTGGGGTGGCGCAGTCTGCATTATTTACAACGGTGACCACAGCTTTTACAACTGGATCTGTCAACAATATGCATGATACGTTAACTCCGCTAGGTGGGCTTGTACCGATGTTTAATATGATGCTAAATGTTGTCTTTGGTGGTAAGGGCGTTGGTCTGATGAACATGATGATGTATGTGTTGCTAACAATCTTCATTGCTTGTTTGATGATTGGTCGAACACCTCAATTTTTAGGCAAGAAAATTGAAGAGAAGGAGATGAAGCTTATTGCTCTTTGTATTCTAATTCATCCCGCCATTATCCTGCTATTTTCAGCTCTTGCTGTTGCTTTACCACAGGGCGTAGCAGGGATAACGAATCCAGGTGCACATGGATTATCACAAGTACTCTATGAATTTGCTTCTGCTTCAGCAAACAATGGCTCGGGCTTTGAAGGACTATCCGACAACTCCATATTTTGGAATGTCACAACAGGTCTGGCTATGTTCTTTGGTCGTTATGTAACGATTATCATTCAACTAGCAATCGCATCCTTACTGGCTAAAAAAATGTGGCATCGTGATTCTATAGGAACGTTGAAAACGGACAATACCATGTTTACATTTCTACTTATGGCAATTGTTTTAATGATTGGTGCTCTGACATTTTTACCTGCGATTGCACTGGGACCAATCACTGAGCACCTACAACTTTATGCGTAATGAGGAGAGACACGTATGGAAACTGAAAGAAAAATCTTTATCACTGGCACTATGCTAAAAAGCGCTTTGATAGATGCGTTAAAAAAATTTCATCCGATATATATGCTGAAAAATCCTGTAATGTTTGTAGTAGAGGTGGGATTTTTGTTTGTTCTGCTTTTAGCTCTATTTCCAGCTCTTTTTGGCGGTGAAATAACAGAACATGAGAGACTCTATAATGCAATTGTGGCAACCATTCTTTTTATTACTATTTTATTTGCGAATTTTGCGGAGTCGATTGCAGAGGGAAGAGGAAAAGCACAGGTTGAAACCTTAAAAAAGACGAAAACCGTGACACAGGCCCGTGTTTTGCTAAATGATGGTTCTGAAATAATGAAACAGGCACATGAATTAAAGAAGGGCGATATCGTGTTAGTTCAAGCAGGAGAGGTTATACCAAACGATGGAGAGGTCATCGATGGAATAGCTACTGTAGATGAATCGGCGATAACAGGTGAATCTGCACCAGTAGTCAAAGAGCGTGGGGGTGATTTTTCTTCAGTGACAGGTGGAACGACTGTTACAAGCGATTGGCTAATGATTGAAATTACTTCAATGCCTGGTGAATCATTTTTAGATAAAATGATAACGCTTATTGAAGGTGCTAGTCGTAAAAAAACGCCAAATGAGGTGGCTCTCAATACGCTTTTAGTAAGCTTAACGATTATTTTTTTACTAGTGGTTGTATCACTTTATCCTATGACAACTTATTTAAACGTGCCTATTTCGATCGCAACATTAATTGCTCTGACAGTCTGCTTAATTCCAACAACAATTGGTGGATTATTATCTGCTATCGGTATTGCGGGAATGGATAGGGTGACACAGTTCAATGTTATTGCCATGTCAGGAAGAGCTGTAGAGGCATGTGGGGATGTGGATATATTAATCTTAGATAAAACAGGCACAATCACTTATGGGAATCGCATGGCTTCTGAATTTCTGCCTGTAATAGGTGTGAAAAATAAAGATTTAGTGCAAGCATCTTATTTTAGTTCATTAACAGATGACACACCTGAAGGGAAGTCTATCCTATCACTAGCATGCGAATTAGGTGTGAATACTGATAATGAAGAACAAATCATAAAAAATAGTACACATATCCCATTTACAGCACAGACAAGAATGAGTGGATTAGATCTGCAGGATGGAACAAAAATTCGAAAAGGTGCCTATGATACGATTAAACAAGAGTGTATCAATGCAGGGCATAGTGTTCCAGCGAATTTAGATCAGCTTATTCATCGAGTATCCTCTGTTGGTGGGACACCTCTAGTAGTAGCAGTAAACCAGAAAATTATAGGTGTTATTTATTTAAAGGATGTGGTCAAGGCTGGATTAAAGGAACGCTTTGAACAGCTACGAGCAATGGGAATTAAAACAATCATGTGTACAGGAGATAACCCCCTGACCGCAGCAGCTATTGCAAAGGAAGCGGGGGTGGATAGCTTTATTGCAGAAAGTAAACCTGAGGACAAGATTCAAGTCATAAAAGATGAACAGGCACAAGGAAAAGTAGTAGCGATGACTGGTGATGGGACGAATGATGCACCAGCATTGGCACAAGCAAATGTAGGACTCGCTATGAATTCAGGAACGAATGCAGCGAAGGAAGCTGCTAACATGGTGGATTTAGATTCAAATCCTACTAAAATTATTGAAGTAGTTGAAATTGGGAAGCAGTTACTTATGACTCGAGGTGCCCTCACAACATTTAGTATCGCAAATGATATGGCAAAATATTTCGCCATAATCCCAGCAATGCTAATGGTTGCTGTTCCAGAGATGAATGAGCTAAACGTGATGCAACTGAATTCGCCCTCAAGTGCTATTATTTCCGCATTACTATTCAATGCGATTATCATACCTCTGCTCATTCCTGTTGCCATGAAAGGGGTTAAATACAAGCCTATGAGTGCTTCAAAGCTACTAAATAAAAACTTATTCGTTTATGGACTAGGAGGCATCATAGCTCCTTTTATCGGCATAAAGTTGATTGATGTTATGATAGCACCCCTGTTTCAGATGTTTGGACTATAGGAGGAAGAGAGATGCATAAATTTTTTGAGAATACAAAGCAAGCAATATTGATTACGTTCACAATGTTTCTTCTTTGTGGCTTTATTTATCCATTGGCAGTAACTGCATTAGCACAAGGAGTGTTTCCGCACAAAGCAAACGGTAGTTTAATAGAAGTTGATGGGCAAGCTAGAGGTTCAGAATTAATCGGTCAGGCATTTTTAGAGCCCGCCTATTTCTGGGGACGAGTGTCATCAGTAAATTATAATGTGTACACAAAAGAGGATACAATTCCTAATGAAAATGGTCAGTTGAATTATAGTGGTGTTAGCTCAGGCTCCTTTAATTATGCACCAACAAATCCTGAATTAAGGAAAAGAATTGAAGCAGATATCGAGAAATTTTTACTAGCCAATCCTGCTGTTGAACGACAGGATATTCCTGCCGATTTAATGACGGCCTCTGGTTCAGGGCTAGATCCCCATATCAGTGTAAAGGCTGCAGAAATACAAATCCAGCGTATTGTTCAAGCAAGTGGTCTTTCAGAACAGGAGATTAGAAATATTATAGCTACTTATACAGAAAAACGAGTACTGGGGATTTTTGGGGAAAATAAGGTCAATGTTCTTATGGCTAATCTAGCAATCATGAAGAAAATAGAGGAAAGAAAAGAGTAATCCATTAAAAACAGGTAGAGAAGCGCTTGGGTCTTCTCTACCTGATATATAGTTAAGCTTGAGAATTTACTAGAATTTTAATATGGTTTTTCTCTTTCATTAAAGCTTCGAAGCCTTCTGTCACTACTTCATCTAATGCAATACGTTTTGTTACGAGCTTCTCAGCAGGGAAGTAACCTTGTGTCATTAATTCCATAACAGCCGGGAAAATATCACGGTACGCAATAATTCCTTTTACAGTACGCTCTGAAAGAACAATATTGTTTGGCAGAATAGAAGCTGCTGTTTCCCAAATTGAAACAATAATTGTTTCACCTTCAAATGATGTTGAATCAATGGCTTGCTGTAACACTACAGGAACACCAGTAACTTCAAATGCAACATCAACGCCACCGCTTGTTAATTCATGTAGTCGAGCAACTACATCCTCGTCCTTTGGATTGATAACAGCTGTTGCGCCTAATTCTAACGCTTTTGCTGCACGCTCTGCTGAAAGCTCTACTGCATAAATTTCAGATGCTCCAGCTGCACGTAATGCCTCAATCACTAATAATCCAATTGGTCCTGCGCCAAAGACAGCCGCTTTATCGCCAGCCTTTAGCTTACTTTGACGTACAGCATGTAGGGCTACCGCTGCAGGCTCTACAAGCGCACCTTGTTCATAGGAAAGTCCCTCTGGCATTTTGTGTACCATTTTTTCGTCAACCATCGTAAATTCAGAGAAGCCACCGCCACCGCCAGATAGACCGTGGAAACCTAAGTGCTTACAGATATTGTATTTGCCTTTTTTACAAGCAGCACATTCGCCACATGCAAGAATAGGCTCAACAACAACAGGATCTCCTACCTGTACTTTGGAAACGCCTTCACCGATTTCTACAACTTCACCTGAGAACTCATGTCCCATCACGATTGGTGCAATATCTTTACTTACATAGTGAGGTTGTTCCACTGGGATGAATATAGGGCCAGCTGCATATTCATGTAAATCACTGCCACAAATTCCTGTCCAATGTACTTTAATTTTCACTTTCCCAGGTGCAATAACTGGTTCTTCAATGTTTTCTACACGGATGTCTTTTGCTTTATACCATCTTGCTGCTTTCATGATAAAATCAACCTCCTCTAATGTCTTACTTCCTCATCATAACATGTGGTAATTATTCAAATCATTAGTTTGCAATAAATTGACATAAAAAATACGAATACTTAGCTTTTTTCAATGATATTGTAGCACTTTTTTGATTGCATCTTAACGGTATTTACAGTACCTTTGATAAGGGTTTTATTGTAACGATAATAAAACTAAAAAATAATGTTCATGCTAAAGTTTAATAGGCCGTTAATATACCTAAAAGTTGAATCATGATACAATGGGAAAGATGATTAGGAGGAACGAAGGATGTCAAAATATACTGATTATAATTTTCAGCCATTTTTGCAGGACGCAATAGCAAAATTAGGCTTTACAGAACCGACGCCAATTCAAAAGGAAATTATTCCGCTACTATTAAAGGGAAAAAGTGCAATCGGACAGGCACATACAGGAACAGGAAAAACACATAGCTTTTTAATTCCAATTGTGCAGCGTATTAATTCGGATAAACAAGAAGTACAAGCTGTTATTACTTCACCTACACGTGAGCTTGCACAACAAATCTTTGATGCGTTAAATCAATTAATAGAAGGAACAGCGATTCAAGCAAAACTATTTATTGGGGGTACAGACAAACAACGCTCCATTGATAAGTTAAAAACACAGCCACAAATTGTTGTTGGGACACCTGGACGTATTCGTGATCTCGTTTCTGCGCAGGCGTTATTTGTGCATACGGCATCAATTTTAGTTGTCGATGAGGCTGACCTAGCCTTTGATATGGGCTTTATCGAGGAGATTGATGGCTTTGCTTCTCAAATGCCAGAGAATCTTGAAATGTTTGTATTCTCAGCAACTATTCCAGAAAAACTTCAGCCTTTCTTAAAGAAATATATGGAAACACCTGTCCACGTCCATATGAATGATAAACGACCAGTGGCAGAAGGCATTGATTTTGTGCTTGTACCAGTTCGCTCAAAATCACGGAACAAGCGCTTATTGGATGTTATAGAAGGAATCAATCCATTTTTAGCTGTAATTTTTACAAATACGCGTAAAACGGCAGAGCAAGTTGCAGGCTACTTAAATGAAAACGGTATTCGCTGTGGTCAAATACATGGTGATTTAAGTCCACGTGATCGTAAGAAGATGATGAAACAAATTCGTGATTTGGATTATCAATATATTGTTGCTACTGATTTGGCAGCTCGTGGTATTGATATTCAAGGGATTTCACATGTCATTAACTATGAAATTCCAGAAGATCTAGAATTCTTTATTCATCGTGTAGGACGTACAGCACGTGCAGGAAATAAAGGAACAGCCATCACCTTGTTTGAGCCTTCAGATGAGGATGCATTAATTCGTGTGGAGAAGATGGGCGTTCCATTTGTACAAAAAGACGTAAAAGATGGAGAATGGTCTGAACTAAAGGATCGCCATGCTCGAAAAAATCGTGTGAAGCATGAAAATGAAATCGATGCAAAGGCAAAATCATTAGTTCGTAAGCCGAAAAAAGTAAAACCAGGCTATAAACGTAATATGAAATGGGAAATGGAAAAAATAAAAAAACGTGAACGTCGCTTAAAAGCTCGCGGTAAAAAATAAGGAGGCATTCTTATGCTACTTGGATCACATGTTTCAATGAGTGGAAAGGAAATGCTACTTGGATCAAGTAAAGAGGCACTTTCATATGGGGCAAATACCTTTATGATCTATACGGGAGCTCCTCAGAACACGCGTCGTAAAGCTATTGCTGACCTTAATATAATGAATGGTCTTTTACACATGAAGGAGCATGGCATGACAAACATCGTTGTCCATGCACCTTATATTATTAATATTGCAAATACAGAAAAACCTGAAACCTTTCGTCTAGGCGTAGATTTCCTACAATCTGAAATTGAACGCACTGCTGCGTTGGAGGCAAAGCAAATTGTTTTACATCCAGGCGCCCATGTTGGAGCTGGTGCAGATGCAGGTATTGCCAAAATTATTGAAGGCTTAAATGAAGTGCTATCACAGGATTATCCTGTCCAAATTGCATTAGAGACAATGGCTGGTAAAGGAACAGAATGTGGCCGTTCTTTTGATGAGCTTGCTAAAATTATCGATGGTGTTACGAATAATGAACGCCTTTCTATCTGTTTCGATACATGTCATACGCATGATGCTGGCTACAATATTGTAGAGGACTTTGATGGTGTATTGAATGAATTTGATAAAATTATCGGTGTTGAACGTATTAAAGTTCTTCATATCAATGACTCAAAAAATGTTCGAGGTGCAGGCAAAGACCGCCACGAAAATATTGGCTTTGGTCATATTGGCTTTGAGGCATTAAATTATGTGGTGCACCATCCGCAATTAAAGGATATTCCTAAAATCCTAGAAACGCCTTATGTTGCGTTAAATAGTGATGCAAAATCCAAGTCGGCACCTTATAAGTATGAACTAGAGATGTTCCGAAGTGGTGAATTTAAGCCTGAGCTAATCACTGCTCTGAAAGAAGGATAAGAATAGAAGATGCCCGAAATCAGTGAAATAAACACTGCATTTTCGGGCATTTTCAATTATTTCGTAAAAAGTGCGATAAGCTGACGAGAACGCTTTCTACCTAAAACAGCCTCAACCTCTACAAGTATATCTTTCGGTATGCCTAAAAAAAGCCAAGAAAATGAGAATTGCTCCAAATGGGGCCGAAGCTTTTTTACTTCAGACGTTGTAATGTCAAATCCTTCAGCACGAGCGATGGCAACAATTTCCTTATCACTACTTTGCGCTAATTGCTGTAAAAATTGAATACTCAAAGCGAATCCTCCTTCAAATTTTTATTTTATGAAGATCTTCATATGAGCACAAGACAAATGGGACAATCGTTCACTGTGCACTGGAAGCCGCTTGCTTGAACTAAAACAATATTTCCACCAGAACATAAAACATAAGAATCTTTTTTTCTTTACAAAAACTGAGCTTTCATTTATACTAACAATCTGTAAATCGTAATGATTTTGAATTAGAAAGAAGCGATCATGCATGAAAAAATCATTAATTAACATTGAAAACGTGTCATTTCAATATGACTACACACAAGTCTTAAAAAATATCTCTTTCCGTGTAGAAGAGGGAGATTTTTTAGCACTACTCGGTCCAAATGGCTCTGGGAAATCTACATTATTAAAAATTATTTTAGGACTATTAAGACCTATGTCTGGAGAAATAAAGTTGTTTGGTGAACCAAGTACAACTTTTAAGCATCGTGAATGGATAGGATATGTTTCACAAAAATCCAATGCCTTCAATTCAGGATTTCCAGCAACCGTCCAGGAGGTAGTAAAAAGTGGATTAACAAAAAAATTAGGGCTATTTAAAAGACCAGGACGCGAAGCAAAAGAACAAGTATTGGATGCCTTAAAAGCTGTTGGAATGGATGCTTTTATGCATCGCAATATTGGCGATTTATCTGGTGGGCAACAGCAACGGGTCTTTATTGCACGAGCCTTAGTGAGTGAACCGAGGCTACTAATATTAGATGAACCAACTGTCGGCATTGATCATGAGAATGTGCAATCATTTTATGATATGCTAGCGAAATTAAATCGGGAACAGGGAATTACCATGATTCTTGTCACACACGATGTCGATACAGTGTCCAATCGCATCAGTCATGTGGCATGTCTAAATCAAACGATTCATTTCCATGGTTATAAAAATGAATTTGATAGCATTTCTCAGGATGCGCTTGATGCTTGGTATGGTCATTCTGTCAGAAAGATTCATTAAGAAGGAGAAGGCACTATGATTGAAGCAATTTTACATTATGAATTTTTACAAAATGCCTTTTTCTCTGGGCTATTAATCGGCATATTGGCCCCGCTTTTAGGTGTCTTTATTGTTGTACGTCGATTGTCTCTGATTGCAGATGCCTTGTCACATGTAACACTCGCTGGTATAGCAGGAAGCTTATACATCAGTCAGTCTGTGACAGCCTTAGCGATGCTTAATCCTATTTATTTAGGGATACTCGCCTCTGTGAGCGGCTCCATATTAATAGAACGACTAAGACGGCTGTATAAGCACTATGAAGAGCTTGCCATTCCCATTATTATGTCTGGTGGTATTGGTATTAGTGCTATCTTTATTTCACTAGCTAGTGGCTTTAGTACAGATTTAATGAGCTATTTATTTGGATCTGTATCGGCTGTTTCACGGCAGGATTTATGGGTAGTTGTGGGTATTGCTGCCGTTGTTATCATTTTTTTATTTTTATTTTTTAAAGAGCTTTTTGTCCTATCTTTTGATGAGGAATATGCCAAAGCGAGTGGTCTACCTGCACGTTGGATTCACCTACTATTTATGATTGTGACAGCACTAGTCATTGCCGCAAGTATGCGCATCGTTGGAATCTTACTTGTGTCATCTCTTATGACGCTTCCTGTCGCTGCTGCTATGCGACTAGCTAAGGGCTTTAAACAAACAATTATTTATGCCATAGTGTTTGGCGAAGCGGCTGTGCTAATAGGGCTAGTGAGTGCTTTTTATTTGGATTTAGCGCCAGGTGGTACGATTGTGGTCACTTCCATCCTCATTTTGTTACTTGTTATACTAGGGAAGAAAATAGCATTTAAAATGGCTGCAAAACAGGGGGAGGTAGCGTCATGAATATTACAAGAGCGTGGGAAATCTTAAAAGAGAACGGCTATAAAAAAACAGATAAGCGGGAGTTAATATTAGATATGTTTGCAGCAACTGATAAATATCTTACTGCTCGTGACTTATTGGATGTTTTGAAAAAAGATTTTCCAGGTATGAGTTTTGATACCATTTATCGCAACCTAGCTACATTTGTGAAACTTGACATACTGGAGGAAACTGAATTATCTGGAGAGCGTAATTTCCGTATGCATTGCGAGTCAGAGCATCATCACCATCATTTTATCTGTATGGATTGTGGTAATGTCAAAGAGTTAAACTTATGTCCAATGGAAATGCTTGGAGAAAAGCTGCCAGACTATGAAATTGAAAATCATAAGTTTGAGATTTATGGTAAATGTCCAGATTGTAAGCACGAAAATCTGTCATAATCTTTCAATCCTACAAAAAGCAGCATTCGAAAAAGGGTAGTGCCAAAAATTGGAACTACTCCTGATTAAATTAAGAAATTTTACGAATTTCATCAATTTTATTGCAATCTATAATAAGAGGTTGTAGCTGCAGCTTGAAGGAAAGTAGCACAGCAATTTTTTGTCAAAGGAAATAAATATTACACCTAAGAAGCTGTTGCCGCTAGATAAAAAGATTTAAGAAAATCATCTTTATAGGGATTAACGGAGAGACAAAAAGACGAAAGAATAAGCAAATTATTCCTTCGTCTTTTTATATAGATTGAATAATATAAGTGAAGTGTCAGAATCAATACTTCTTCAGAAGTAATTGGACTACTGATGCTTTTGTTGGAAAGCTACCATGAAGTCACGTAATGCTTCACAAGCCTCTAATGGTACAGCATTGTAAGTTGAGGCACGACAACCACCTACAGAGCGGTGTCCATTTAGTCCGATAAATCCTGCTGCTTTTGCCTCAGTCAGGAACTGCTTTTCAAGCTCCTCATCTGCGACACGGAAAGTAATGTTCATTAAAGAACGGCTTTCTGGTGTAGCATGTCCTTTGTAGAAGCCATTGCTATTGTCAATCGCATCATAAATAACCTTTGCCTTTAATTCATTGTGCTTCGCGATTTCAGCAACTCCGCCCTTTGCTTCCACCCATTTTAATACTTCACCCAACATATAAATACCGAAAGTTGGCGGTGTATTATATAAAGAGTTGTTATCAGCATGTGTTGTATATTTCAACATCGTTGGAATATTTTTATTCTCTTTTTCTAGTAGATCTTTACGAATAATGACAACTGTTACTCCAGATGGACCAAGATTTTTTTGAGCTCCTGCATAAATAAGTCCAAATTTGCTTACATCGATTGGTTTTGAAAGAATATCACTTGACATATCTGCCACTAATGGGACATTACCTGTTTCAGGGAATTCCTTCCACTGTGTACCATGAATAGTATTGTTTGAAGTAATATGCACATAAGCATCCTCTTCGTTAAAGTGAATATCTGCTAACGCTGGGATATTACGATATTGATTTTCTTTTGTACTTGCCGCTTCTACAGGTGTACCAAATAATTTGGCTTCCTTGAAGGCTTTTTCAGCCCATGAGCCTGATAAAACATAGCTTGCCTTTTGATCTGCTGGAAGGAAGTTCATTGGTACCATTGTAAACTGAAGGCTGGCACCTCCTTGTAGAAACAGAATTTCATATTTTTCTGGGATAGCATAAAGCTTTTTTAATAAAGCAATTGCTTCATTATGTACTTCATCAAAAATAGCACTACGGTGACTCATCTCCATAATGGACATACCTGAATCACGGAAGTTTACTAATTGCTGTTGAGCTCTTTCTAGTACTTCTAGCGGTAGTGCAGATGGACCTGCGTTAAAATTGTATGCGCGTTGTGTCAAAGTGGTACACTCCTTGTTTTTTATAAAGTGAGTTTTGTTCATTCAATGGGAGTCAGTTCTCCTAGTGAATGTTAGATAAATCCTTCAGGCTTTTACGGAACGGTCATATACACACATTCTAAAATAATGGGTGATTAACTAACCGTGAAAGCAAGATAAAAGAACTTTACTGGATTATAACTCAATTTTCAATAGAAAAAATAAAATTCTCAATATTTAAGCAAAATAGTGACAGTCTCGCTACAAAATGTACACAATTAAGTAAATTAAAAATGTCTATTAAGCTATAAATACGAACAAACATATAAATGCATGGGCGTTTTTTGAGGTTATCTTCGTAATTTATTAATCATTTCAATTTTTTAATGTCAAACGTTCGTGTTTGTGTAACGAAAAAGGTTTGAGTACATAAGCTTCTGTCTACCTTTTTATCTTTTTCTTAAAACTAAAGGATTCATTTTCAGGGCCTATATAAAACCTCTTATATTCATTTTAGTACCACTTGTATAGCAAAGGGAGAATCCAATAAATTGAAATGTTACAGTATAAACAGAGTAAGGGAATGTGGCAAAAAATGAATGGGGATAAAAATAGTCTCCAATTCATATATTTTCACAGATGCATGGAGAAAAGCATAGTCAAAAAACTCTCATATATTATCAAAAAAACCAAATTACAGGAGATTTCGGTATGGATAAAAAAGCATGGCTAATTGTTAGTTGTTGTTTAGCGATTTTAATATCTGGTTATTCTATTGTGCAGTATTTTTTCATGGACGCACATCAAGCAGGGTTTGTGAAACTAAAGCTTATGTTGAATTCTACATTAAACTCTCTGTGGTACATAATGCTATATATACATATTATATTTGGTGTTTTAGCATTAGTAATCGGTCCCTTTACACTATTCACAAAATTTAGAGAAAAGAATATTAAACTTCATCGTACGATGGGAAGAATTTATATGATTGGTATTTTATTTGGTGGTATTTCAGGGATTTATTTGGCATTTCATGCAACCGGAGGCGTACTGTCTCAGTTGGGCTTTGGCCTTTTATCTATATTTTGGCTGATTACAGCTTCACAGGCACTTGCTAACATTAGACATAAAAAAATTGATACACATGAAAAGTGGATGATTAGAAATTATTCCTTAACCTTTGCAGCTGTCACATTAAGAATCTGGCTAGCTTTATTTACGGGATTATTCGGGTTTCAACAATTTGAAATTAGTTATACTATTATTGCTTGGCTCTGTTGGGTGCCTAATTTAATCGTTGCAGAATGGCTTATTAAACGGAAACATAAAAAGAAGGACTCGAAGTTACTAGTTGGGACATAAAATTTTTGTAGAGATGAATACATTATTTGGGCTACAAAACATGATGACTTATTCAGCTCCAATAACAAGGCTGAATGCAGATAAACAACACAACTTTCGGTATAATGAATGTTGACTATGATTTAAAGGGGTGTTCAAATGTTTACAGCAGAAGAAGCATGTTTAGTGGTTGTCGATGTACAAGGGAAGTTAGCAACGATCGTGGATGAAAGCGAAGTTACAATTCAAAATATTTCTAAACTAGCTCAAGCTATGCAAGTACTGGGAGTACCCGTTTTATGGCTCGAACAGAATCCAAGCCGTTTAGGTGGCACCGCATTAGAAATTGCCCAACATATTCAGGGGCAGCCAATAGCTAAAATGGCATTTAGTGCTTGCCAAGAGGAAGAATTTATGACTGCATTAAAAGCCACTGGTCGTTCACAATTTGTTGTGACTGGAATTGAAACGCATATCTGTGTCTATCAAACAGCGCGACAGCTGAAAGAGCAAGGCTTTGAGGTTGAAGTTGCCGTAGATGCGGTATCCTCTCGTACAAAGGAAAATAAAGAGCTAGGGATAGAGAAAATGAAGGCACTCGGCATTTTACCAACGAGTACGGAAATGATTTTATATGAACTCCTGCAAAGAGCAGATCATGAGCATTTTAAAACAATACTGCAGCTTGTAAAGTAAACGATAGAAAAAATACGGGTTTTTCATGGATGTTTGAAAAGGTCTAAAGGACTTGTTCAAACATCCTTTTTTTCTGTGAACCAAGCCCCTTTTTGTTAAAGATATAGTCTGAAAATATTTAATAAATGTATAGTTATGTAAATCTTTCTATCCGTTATTCAACTCCCATGAGAGAACTTAATATCTGTCATTTTCTGAGGTGAAGTGCTGAAAATGTGCTTCATGGGTGGCTAATGGAGCAGGTTATTTGAAGAAGGAATTAATAACTTATGTCTTTAAAGGAACCTCTATGACGCAAAGATTAAAGGCAAATCCATAGTCGGTTTCAAAATAATTTGAAAGTTTTTGAACGAAATGAAGAATCGCTCCGTCTAATGGAGGAAGGAGGCGAAAAGGATGGAATTTGAAATCGTGCAGCGTGCTATTCGAGGGGATCATCAAGCGATACTTTCACTTATTGAAATGGATGAAGATATTTTATATCGCATGGCTTTTACATATCTGAAAAATGAGCAAGACGCTTTAGACGTGATGCAGGACCTAGTTTACAAGGCACTGAAAAAAATGCATACCGTTCAACAGCACGAATATGCCAGAACATGGCTCGTGCGCGTTTTAATCAATTGTTGTAAAGACCATTTACGAAAACGCCAGTCAACCATTTCAATTAAAGAACATCACCTAGTTGAAAAGGTCATCTACTCTGATATGGAGCGGTTATTGGAACATTTATCCTTGTCGGAGCAGCAACTCGTCTATATGAAATATTTTCAGCAACTAAAAAACAAAGAAATTGCCGAGCTAAATCAAATTCCGGAGGGTACTGTAAAGTCTAAGCTTCATCACATACTAAAGAAGCTTAGAAACTTCGCTGGAGAAAAGGAGGACTGGCTATGAGTAAACTACCGATTGACGTTCCAAAGGAGAAACTTCAACAAGTTCGGATGGATATGTTTCGTAAAGTTCAACGAGAAAAAAGAGTAAAGAAGCGCATTGTTCCGGTTGCAATAGCCTTTTTGTTTTGCTTAGGCGTTTTATTTTCAATTCGTATTTCTCCTACGATTGCTAACCAGGCTGCAAAAATACCTGGCTTTCAACAAATTGTATTAGCGGTTGTAAGAGATAAAGGGATAAAAGATATTGTGGACAATGACTACTATGAAGAAATCAACGCGACGCAGACTAAAAATGGTCTATCGCTTACATTGCAAGGCGTGATTGCAGATAATTCGGGATTAGTACTTTACTATGACGCCGATGCCTCATTTGATATGTCGGAATTACACTTGGAGGAAGTTCAATTGTTCCAAGGAGACAAAAAAATTAAAGACGGAAGTTCATTTACAAGTCATCAATCGCATCAAACACGCATCTCTTCTTCAGTAGAATTTAATTTTTCAGAGCCTTTCGCTTATAGTTCAAAGGATTTTAAGGTGGTTTTTCGTTTTTATGAAAAAGATAAGGGGAACATTGAAATTACGATACCGTTTTCACTACAAAAAGAAATCGCAAAGGAAAAAATTATTACTGCGAATCGTATTGTAGACGTCGGTGGTCAGAAATTTACGATTACACAAATTCGCCGTTCTCCACTAAGAACGGCAATCGATATTGAATTAGATGAAGCGAATACGATGCAAATTTTAGCGTTTGATGATATTGCGGTCGAGACGGAAAATGGGGAGCGAAGAGAAGGCATTAAATATGGCTTGTCATTAGGTGGTGATAATCGCGATAGCAAATTCATGTTTAAGTTACAAAGTAATTATTTCCATGATTCAGATTCACTCAAAATATTAATTGGAGCTGTTAATGCTGTTCCAAAGGGCGAGGATTTTATCGAAGTTGATTTTGGCACAAAAGAAGTACTCAAGAAGCCCGATTATTTGGATTGGGATATTTCTCTAACGGAGCAAGGTGTATCAGTTGCTGCAAAGAAATGGGATGATAGAATGCGACATTCGTTTCTAAATATTGCTGAAAAAGCAGATGGCACGCCGTTAAAATTTACAGGTGGCTCGTACTCAGATGATGACCAGCACCTATTTGCGACAGAGAGCTTTGAAAATTATAATGGCAAAGCAAAAATATATATAAACTATTACTTCAATCCTATTGGAAAAAATATTGAACTGAATATTCCGTTGAAATAAAGTAAAGATGTTCAAAAAGGCTCTCCTTTTTGAACATCTTTTTAACTTTTTCATACTTGTGGTAATATTCCATTATTGAATCCGGTTAAGCCTACCGAATAATATGCTACTAGTTTATCCTCCTTCAGCAAATGTTTTTTGTATCGAAAGCATAGCAATTACGCCAAGGCGAAATTGATTTTAACTTTTGTCCTATGTAATATGATAAAAAATGTACACCACTAAAATTTTAGTAATGTACATTTCCATAATATGCGTAACATTATAAACAAGTTGTGATGAAATTAAACATCATGTATAATTGCGGTCTTTAATGTTACAGATTGTGCGACTTTGCTTTTTATGCAGGCATTTCAGTCGGTGTTGGTTTAGCATAGCCTTCTTTATATGTGTCATCTATTGCTTGACGAATTTCCTTAAGACTCATGCCATCCTTATGCATTTTGGCAGATTGTACAGCAATTTCAAGACATACCAAACAGCGAGTACCGTGATCATCCCAGACGATAGCTCCATCCTTACGCTTCTCCTGGATAAAACAGTTTAAATTACTTTTATGCCCTACAGATTCGCCACATCCACAATAGCATGGGATCCACTCCAAAATTTCTGTGGCTTGCCCAGCAACTTGATATACTAAGCGAATATTTTCAGGCTGACTGTCTAAAAAGGAAGGAAGTACGTCAGCAGAGGCTGTTTCTTCCTGAATATCACCAGAGTCATGGGCATGTCCCTCATGCGAAGCTTCATTTTGCTCATAGTTCTGATTCGGATCCTGATTTGATTCCACAGCCTTTTTTTCATCATTACAAGCACTTAACACTAATAATGACATAGCAAAAAGAAAAATTAGTTTTTTCAACATAACGCCTCCTAGATGTTTACACTACTGCCATTATAGCATCGGTAGTTGAAACATTTGTAGGAAGAGTAGGGAAGATTTAATGAAATATATCTAAATCACGTGTTTTGTTCATGAAAAGTTCCATTTTCTCACTCAATAATTTTTTTAAGAAGAAGCCAAATAAAATAAAGACTAACCAGAAGCAAGATAAAAAGGCTAAATCTACCCAGACTTTTGTCCAAATTATACCTCCAACTGCCTCACGCATCATTTCTATTGCGTAGGTAAAGGGCAGAAATGGGTTGATTATTTGGAAAAATTTTGGTAATAATTCGACTGGATATGTGCCTCCAGAGCCGGCTATTTGTAATACCAGCATGACAATTGCTAATGCTTTTCCTACATTTCCGAATACGGATACGAGTGTATAGACAACTGTCACAAACACTAAGCTAATAAAAAGACCAAAGGGTATAAAGTAATATGGAGAACTAATGGATCCATCTAAAAGAACAATATCGCCAATTGTAATAATCAGTGTTTGGATTAAAGAAAACGTAGCAAAAGTTAATAGTCGCCCAAAATAGATAGCACGAATACTATATTGTGAATGATTGTGAACATCTACGGCTAATAGTGAAATTAACAATAAACAGCCCACCCATATAGACAATACTGTATAAAATGGAGTCATAGCAGTTCCGTAATTTGCGATAGGAAACATTCTATGCTCCTCAAGCTTAATAGGCTCCTCAAAGAATTCACGTTCAGCATTGACGTCATTTTTTAGCAATTGAACAATTTCGGCAATGTCTGCTTCATTTTCCAATGTTCGAAGCTTCTCTGCAAGGTCTCTAATTTTGGTACTGAGAGCAGGAAAATCGGCTTGTACTTTAGAAATGGTATTATTGGCTGTTTCTAACGTTTTTCTAGCATTTTTTAAGCGATTTGTTGCTTCTGGCATAGAGTTTTTTACATTCGTCAACATGGCGGATGCATTTGTTAACGTATTTTTAGCAGATGATAAGGTTGTATGAATTTGTGGTTCCAGATTATCATTATAATGCGTAACGAATTGCTGAAGGTTGTTAGCAGCAGTTTGTGCAATGGCTTGAAGATCAGCTAGATCCTTTTTAATTGTTTCTTCATCCAAGACATTAAGCTTCTGTACGTTTGTGTGAACATCTAAGAGTAGCGTGTTGAGTTGTTGTAATGATGTTAATGTGCTTAATGAATAGTCAGTTAAACCTGGATTTTCCTGTAAATTTCCTCGTATAGCTTCAAGTTTTGTGATGAGATCCTTATTGACACCTCCAGTATTGTTTTGCTGAAGATCCGTAATAATTGATTCAAGTGAGCTTTCAAGTTGCTTGCGTGAAGAGGCATTAGCTTGTGTTAAATCTTGGAGGGCTTCAAGTGTCTGGATGCTATTATTAACTTTTTTACGTGATTCCTCTAGCTGTTTTTGTACCGTTTCCTTTGTTTGTGCAATTTTCGATGTACCTACAGTTGCATTTTGCAGCTTCTCTAATAGCTTTGAAAAATGTTGGGCAATTTGTTGAACAGTTTCTAAATCTTTTTTAATGGCTGGAGATAGCTGATTAAATAGTGTCTCAGCTTCATTCATTAATGTTAAACCATGCTGTATAGTAGTAAGACCATCATTAGTTAATGCCTCAACCTTTGGGACCTGTTTAATGGTGTCATCTAACAATGATTCGGCTTCCTTACCACCTTTTGCGGTTTGTGCTAAAAATGATTCAATATCAGGTAGATGATGCTCAATGGTAAATATATAATGTTCAAATTTTCTAAAGTCAGGTATTTCCCTTTCCATTTCAATGCCTATCGTATTAAACATAGAAAAAAGTGTTCCATTAACAGTTGAAACAAATTCGTTAGAAACCTGTTGCGTCAGCACACTAGCCCCTTTACTAGTAATTTTAGGTGCAATGGGGTTGATTTTTTCATTCACATAATAATCAATATGTGCTTTTGTTGGCTGATTGGATAGGATAGAGGTGAGTTTTTGAGAAAAATCACTAGGGACAATGATCACCGCAAAATAATCACCATTTTGTAATTGATGAATGGCTTGTTCATGAGATAAAAATGTCCAAGAAAAATTTTTATTTGTTTTTAAATTGTGGACTACCTCGTTCCCGACATTGATCTCGTCTCCTCTAACGGTAGTTCCAGTGTCTTCATTGACTACAGCAATTTTCATATTGGCTGTGTGAGCGTACGGGTCCATAGAGGCATAGATATTAAGCCATGCATATAGAGAGGGTAAAAAGATGAGCCCGCCAATAATGACAGCAACTACCCAGTTTGTTAAAATATTATGGATATCTCTTTTATAAATTTGAAAGCTATGTTGGATAGTGTGCTTCAAAGTAACCACTCCACATTCATTTTTGGCTAAAGCTTTATTATGTATGTTCCCAAATTTGGACGAAATTATGTTTGAATTGTGGAAAAACTTATTTTTAAAGGCAAATTAGTTTACTAGGATTTCAAAACACTTTATAATCAAATCGCGAATACACTAAAAATAGGGTATTTTTAGTGTCTAAAAGGAGGAACACATGAAAAAATTACTGATTATTGGCTCCATTATTGTTGTACTATTTGCAGCAATTATTGTGCTAACAAATGTGTCGAACAAAAGTAAGCTAGCAAACGCAAAGGATTTGTATGGCGACAAAGATTTAAAACAAGAAACAATCGATCAATTAGATGATAAAAACTATCAAAATATTATGCTGCCTGATGAATTAGAGAAAAAAATAAAAGCTGGAGAAGATGTAAACGCTTATTTCTTCAGTCCAACATGTGTGCATTGTCAAGCGTTCACACCAGTATTAATGCCAATTGCTGATGAGCTTGGTATTGATATTGCTCAACTAAATGTTTATGAGTATGACGATCTATGGAGTAAATACAATATCGAATATACACCAACATTTATTCGCTTTGAGGGTGGTAAAGAGGTTAACCGCTTTGTAGGTGCATTACCTGAGGAAGATTTACGAGCATTCTTAAATACAGAGGTATTAAAAAAATAGAGTTAAGTGAGACTGTTTCAAAAGTTAAATTTTGAGCAGTCTTTTTTTAATTGTAGTTAGTGTATACTAAATATACTGAAAAGTTGTGCATTGGAGGAATATGGAATGACGATGGATGATTATTTTTATAATGGAGAGTTAATGAAATGTTATGAAGCAGCTAAGCAAGTGACAGATGAAGCGGAAAAGGCATTAGCTGATAAATATATAAAATTATTGGAAGAGTATGATTTTGCTAGCTACCCTAAGCCTATGCTGGCAGTTGAAAATCAGCAGGAGGAGCGTGCAGATGAAAGCTATCCTGAATCGGATGCTGTCGTAGAAATTCGTGCAATAAAGGATGAAACGGAATTTTCTAAGCGTGTTCAAGAGCTAGAGAATATAGCGAAAATAGGTACACCCTATGAAAAAGCACAATCGTTTTTTACGCAGGGTGAATTATTTTTATTTGCGCACCATTACAATGAGAGTGTGCATTGTTTTAAACAAGCCGTTAAGGAAAATCCAAATAAGGCTTTATACTGGGGGATTACTGGACAAACAATGCATCGCTTTGGCTGGATGCCCTTTGATGCACTTGGTTATTTAGAGCAAGCGATTCATTTAGATCCTAATAATGCCCGCTGGAAATGGAATAAAGCGCTTGTCCTGATTCAATTAGCGAAGGATATACAGCTGGCACCGTTTATGGCAAATGCTGCGATTACCTTAGAGGATGCCCTTGCTGCTTGTGGTGAGCAACAGCGATCATTGCAGGAAGCCATTCAAAATACAATCGATAATATGGATAGCTACGTATTCTCATAACAAGGGAAAGATGTCTCGATAATAGGGGCATCTTTTTTTAGTGTCTAGCATTTGAGGGGAAATAGTATTAGAGCTAATTTTTTTATGTCAATAATCTATGTTTTCTTAATGCTAAAATGGATAATCGAAACCTCTGTTTTTTTGTTATTTTATAGTATAATTATTCCAATATTTCTATATGAAATATCGGAAAATAAATCTTAAGCAAAGGAGGGAAGTAACAATGTGGAAGTTCAATGATGATTTTTCATTTGTAAAGAGAGGGAGTCAATTTCTTGTATTAACAGTAATTTTCTTAAGTGTTATTGCTTTAGGTGGTGACCAATTCTATGGCATCTTCGGTAAGAACAACTATGTCACAATTCATTTAATGATGGAAATCCTTATAATTGTGGTAACAATGGCGATTTCGATTCAGGCTTGGCTAGTTTCACCTTATATTTTATCGAATCGAGTTCTCTATGCTGGTGCTTTATTTTTAACCATTAGCTTAATAGAAATAGCCCATACTCTATCCTATAAAGGAATGCCTTTCTTCATTACAGAAAGTACACCCTATGCTGCCACATGGTTCTATATACTAGGGAGATTGCTATTATCGGTTGGTGGTCTTATTCTTCTTTTCACGAAAGACAAGGAAGCTAAAATAACCTTTCGTTGGCTGATTTTTACGGTGCCATTTTTAATAATCGTAGCTTGCTTTGCAATTATTTATGCCCCAACATCTATCTTGCCATCACTAATCATTGAAGGAGAAGGGCCTACAGCATTAAAAAATACTTTGCAATATTTAGCAATTATGTTACATATCATCATTATCATTGTTTTACTAAGTAAGTTTAAGCAAGCACCAAAAATAATTTTTCTTTCGGTGGGCAGTGCGATTTATTTAATCATGAGTGATTATCTTTTTACAATATATCGTGATGTTTATGACATTAAAAATTTTATCGGTCATATTTTCCAGCTTAGCTCCTTCTACCTTTTATTTAGAGCAATTTATTTTTCATCTATCGAAAGGCCTTTTCAACAGCTAATTGATACACAAGGTCATCTAGAAAAATCTCGTGAAAAAATGCATTATATGGCCTATCATAATGAAGTAACGAACCTGCCAAATGAGCGTTTTTTAATGGAGACATTAAAAAGAAATTTATACATAACTTCATCGCAAAAAGCAATTCTTGCCATTGGTATAGAAAGGATTTCAGCCATTAAAGCATCTTTAGGTAATACATATGCAGACCAGATGATTGATCTGATTGCACAACGGCTGAAAAACGTTATACCAGAGAAATTTGATCTTTGTATGTTGCGAGAGGATTATTTTGTAATTTTTATCGATGAAGTGGTTCATACCAATCAATTAACTCAGCTGAGTCAGCAGCTTCAATTGGTCATGGAGGAGTCATTTCAAGTACAACATTTTTCACTCAATAGTCAGCTCAATATAGGAATTTCTTTATTTCCCACAGATTCAAATAGGGAAGAAGAACTTCTTAGATTTGCACTCTATGCGATGCATGAAGCACATAAAATACCATCACGTATACGTTTTTATGAATCCACCATGTCTAGTGAAATGACAGAGCGGCTAGTATTAGAAAATGATTTACATGATGCATTAAACAATCAGGAGCTTTATTTGGAATATCAGCCTCAAATCAATTTACAGTTAGGTGAAATAAAGTCAGTGGAAGCTTTAATCAGATGGCAGCATCCAAAAAAGGGATGGATTTCACCAGGGGTTTTCATTCCGATTGCGGAGGAATCTGGCTTGATTATTCCTATTGGACAATGGGTGTTAGAAACAGCCTGTACACAAGTGAAACAATGGGAAGCAGCTGGTCTACCCCGAATGAAGGTGGCTGTCAATTTATCATTAGGTCAACTTTTTCAGCAAAATCTAGTGGAAATGATACAGCATGTGCTTGACAAGACACATTTAGAACCACAATATTTACAGCTGGAAATTACAGAAAGCATGACAATTAACAGCAATCATATAACGACAATTTTACAGCAATTAAAGGGACTTGGTGTGACTATTGCAGTAGATGATTTTGGCACAGGTTATTCATCCCTATCTTATCTGAAGGATTTACCGATTGATTGCTTAAAGATAGATCGATCTTTTGTTCAAAAAATACATGCAGATTCTACAGATAAGGCATTAGTAGACATGATTCTTTCGATGGCCAAGCATCTACAGTTAAAGGTAGTTGCAGAGGGAATAGAGGAGATAGATCAACTAAGCTATTTAGTGACTAGTAAATGTGATGCTGTACAGGGCTTTTTATTCAGTAAACCTATACCGCCCGAAATATTACAGGAATCCTACAAATCGCTTCACAATCATGTGAAGAGTATATTAGACTCAATTTTAATTCTAGAAAATTAATATAAATGGGGCTTTTCAGTAAGTCTAATAGTTTTCAAAAAACTTCGTACACGAATAATGAATGCTAAAAAAATACCTAGTTGTAAAGGATTTTTGAACTCCGCAGTAACACATATAGTGTAACTGTGGAGTTTCTTTGCCTTTGTCGGGTCATCTAAACCTATTTTTGGATAATATTCCTTTGTAAACGATTACATATATTTGTAATATTCATAAAATAATAACAATTTTGCACTCTCTTGAGAACATTGGTTTTATAGCGTTGACTTTACTTAAGTGAAGTAATATAATTTTCAAAGTTAAATTGTTTGAATAGTTTTGCAATAAAAATAAATTTGATAATTTTTTTAGTAGGATGGGAGTTTATTTAATGGATATTATGCAAAAAGCAGCAGAGATGCATAGAGAAGCACAAGGGAAAATGAAAATTGTTGCAAAAGTACCTGTACAAGATACATATGATTTAAGCTTAGCGTATTCACCAGGAGTTGCACAGCCTTGTATCGAAATCGAAAACAATCCTCAGGCTGTGTATGATTATACAATCAAAGGAAACTTAGTGGGCATTGTTACGGATGGTACAGCTGTACTTGGGCTTGGCGATATTGGACCTGAGGCTGCACTGCCAGTAATGGAGGGAAAGGCCATTCTTTTAAAACGCTTTGCGGATGTTGATGCATTTCCGATTTGCCTTGCAACAAAAGATGTAGATGAAATTGTGCGTACAGTCAAAGCTATTGCCCCGACTTTCGGGGGGATTAATTTAGAGGATATTTCAGCGCCTCGTTGTTTTGAGATTGAAGACCGTCTTCGTCAGGAATGCAATATTCCTGTATTTCACGATGACCAGCATGGCACGGCAATCGTAGTAGGGGCAGGACTATTAAATGCTGCGAAAATTGTTCATAAAAAACCAGAGGATATGAAAGTAGTCATTAATGGTGCTGGTGCGGCAGGGATTGCAATTTTACGTTTATTACTTCAAATGGACTATAAAAATGTCATTATGTGTGATACAAAGGGAATTATTTATGATGGTCGTCAAGAGGGAATGAATAAGATTAAGGAGCAAATTGCGAAGCTTTCTAATCCAGATAATCTTAAAGGAACATTAGAGGATGCTATTACTGGAAGTGATGTTTTTATCGGTGTTTCAGTTGCCAATCTTTTAACAAAAGCCCATATTGAATCTATGAATGCAGATCCAATTGTTTTTGCTTTGGCAAATCCAAATCCAGAAATTACTTATGATAATGCGCGTGCATGGGGCGTTCGTGTCATGGGGACAGGTCGTTCTGATTATCCTAACCAAGTGAACAATATGTTAGCATTCCCAGGGATTTTTCGTGGTGCACTAGATGTTCGAGCTACAGATATTAACGAAGCGATGAAATTAGCAGCTGTTGAGGCGATTGCATCATTAGTGTCAGAAGAAGCATTATGTGAAGAGTTTATCATCCCAAAATCTATGGATGAGCGAGTTGCAGGTGTTGTAGCTAAAGCAGTTGGAAGTGCTGCCATTGAATCTGGCGTTTCAGTGCTATTCCAACAACCGACACTACAGGCATAATGGCTGCCCGTTTCTTTATATTCTACAATCATGGTATGATAGGAACGAAATGATTTGATTTGTAGATATAAAGGACGGGTTTTTATGGCACAAGAAGCGGCAAATAAATTTATTGAAAAGGTGTGTAATCATTTAGTTCGCAATATGAATATTTCAAAGGTAGAGCAGCACTTTAAAGAGACAATTGTGATACAGCGTGAATCGGCACAGTCCCAATTCGATTTTTGGGATAGATTGATGGTGAATATGCTGTATTTTACTGAAAATGAGCAAGTTTGGGAAAACGAATTCCTGAAAATGCTTGTAAACAAAGAGTGGCTAAAGCCAGCGGTGCTTGAGGAAGAATTATTGATGCATCAGCTTCGTATCCGTCAACAAGTTGCTGAGCGAATCGATGAAGCGAAAGAATTGTTTCACAAGCAGTATGAATCAGATGGCTTAGTAGAGGAGGATATCATTTACGATTTTGCTTATAGTTCTGCTGGACATTCAATGCGTATGGATTTAATAACGGTATTGGTGACAACCGCAGAGCAATCAAAATTACTATTTGACGCTGATCCACAAGAAACCATTCGTATTGTTAATGGTTATATTGCGTACCATACAGATCAATTAATAAATCGAACAAAATTGATATAAGTTTTTCTAAGAGGCTACCTAATTCGTTAGGTAGTTTTTATAATGTCTGAGTAGCATATTGACAAAATAATGGATAACAGTGTACTTTTGAATTAATATAAATGATAATGATTTTCATTATCGGTAAAATAGGAGGTTGCTTTGTGGTGAAGAAACGTCAAACAAGGGCAACAAAAATAGTGTTAGCAGCTTTATTAGCAGTTGATATGATAGTTCCTGGCTAAAGTGCAGTAGCATACGCAGAACAAGGAACTACTACTGTATTATTATCCTGTACAATTTCGTTTTGATGTCAAAGGAGCACCAACAGTTGTTGTTAATACATATACAGATATTGAGGCAGATGGCAATAAGGACGCCATTCTAACGCTTTATGCAAAAGGCATAATTACTAAGGCAGAGCACTTTCATCCACAAAATAATGTGATGAGAGGGCAGCTTGCATTGATGCTTGCACGTGCACTTCAGTTATCAGGTGCTCCAGATGTAGGATTTAAAGATGTTGCCACATTAAGCGACACAGAACAAATTCAAGCAATTAATGCATTAGCAGCAGCTGGCATTGTGATGACAGGAGAGAATTTTAAACAAAATGACATTGTAACATGTCAACAAGGAGCGTTAATGGTGTATCGTGCCATAGGCTATGCCGCACAAAAAGAGCTTAATTTTGGTTCAACACTTGTCTATGCAGATGAAGCAAGTATTTCAAATGTCGAAGCAAGAAAGGCTTTTGCACTGTTATACGCAGGAGGCATGATGACTGGAAGGAAGAATACGACAGGGGCACTAGTGATAGAGCCAAATGCACAATTAAAACGTACACAAATGGCAAAAATTTTAAACGGTGCACTGAAATATATGAGCACTAAATAAGTGATGCAGGAATTGAATATGGTAAGATAATAATGATTCCATTTGAAAGGATTTTGTTCATGAATACACCATTTACCTTTAAGCATACACAACCTACTACTATGGACCCTCAAAAAAAATATCCAGCGATTTTTTTATTGCATGGAATGGGTAGTCATGAAGATGATTTACCACAATTAGTGCAAGATTTTAAAGAACAATGCCATGTTTTTAGTTTACGTGGACCTATTACACAAAAGCCTGGCTATGCTTTTTTCACTATCCAGGAGGTTGGTAAACCAGACCGTGAAATCTTTGATAAAGTGTTAGTGGCATTACAACGGTTTGTGTTAGAGGCTATTGACGAATATCAAATTGATCCACATAAAGTATTCGTGCTGGGCTTTAGTCAAGGGGCAGTTTTGGCACAATCACTTGCTTTTGTAATGGGCAATTTAATTACTGGTATAGTAGCGTTAAGCGGCTATACACCAAAATTTGTCACAGATGAATATGCAATTCGTCCAATCAATCATCTACGGGCATTTATTTCTCATGGTGACTATGATTATGTTATTCCGTCACAATGGGGTGCTGAAAGTAAAGAAACTTTTGAGCAATTTGGAGCAACGGTCACATTTAAACAATACGCAGATGGACATGGCGTTACACCAGAAAACTTACGCGACCTTACTGCATTTTTAGCACAGGAATTACAAGAAAATTATCAATAATGAAAAGTCGAGACATGATTCGTCTCGGCTTTTCATATTGTTTAGCATTTTATTTGGATAAGCTTCGATCTTTATCAGTCACAGCAGCTACTGCATCATGAATCGTTGTTTCAAAATGATTGCTTTGTAAGGAGGATACACCTTGAATGGTAGTTCCACCTGGTGAACATACCTGATCGACAAGTGCCCATGGATGCTCCTGTGATTGTAAAATCATTTTAGCACTGCCGAGCACTGCATTTGCTGCTATATCAAGCGCCATATTCTTTGGCATTCCTTCGCGTACAGCTGCACGTGCTAAAGCGTCAATATACATATAAGTAAATGCTGGTGAAGCCCCGCCTATTGTTGTAAAAATAGAAAATAAATGCTCAGGCACTTCAATAATTGTGCCAACTGTTTCAAACAAGGAAATAACGAGTTGAAGCTGTGTAGTTGATACTTGTTCACTTGCTGTATAGCAGCTTGTGGATGCACCGATAAGGGCATTGATATTTGGCATTACACGAATAATAGGGGTACTTTCAGATAAATAATCTTGTAGATATGTAATATTTTTACCTGCAGCAATGGAAACAATGACTTGATTGTCCTGTAAATATTTTTTCACTTCTGGTAAAATGTCTGGTAGCATTTGGGGTTTAACACCAAGGATAATGACGTCACAATTTGACATAATGTCTGCGATAGAGCTTGTGGCTTGAATACCGTAAGATGTTGCTAATTTTGTTGTTTTAACTTTGGTCCGATTATAACCGTAGATCATGGTAGAATCGAAATCTCCGCTTTTGCACATTCCTTTTATAATAGCTGTCGTCATATTACCAAGACCGATAAATCCATATTTCACGTGATAGACACTCCTTTATTTAGTTCAAACATACACATTAGTATAAAATAGATTGTTTTTCTTGAATAGCAATATGCAAAGAATCAAGGCAATAAGGTTCAAATTCACGGCAGTCGGTGGTATCATAGAAGATGTTGTGAATGGAACTGTATCTTTATTCTCATTTAGCAGAAAATAAGAAAATCAACAAATCATGTACTTTATGTGAACATAGAGACAGACTCTAGCTAAAAGAGGTAAAATAATAATTTGATATGTTTAATGCAAATTTTGTCGCTTTCTATCGAGGATAGCTTGTAGAAATTAAGAGAGAAAAGGAATTAAGATGAATGGAACAAAATCTAAAAACGGAGCATCAACAACAATCTCGCTCTTCTATTTTAGCGCAAACAGTTAAAACTGGAATTATTAAATCCAATTTAATTCCTATGTGGGCTGGTTTAACGCTAGGGATGTACAAAAATAAAATGACTTTTATCGAGAATATACCTGAGATTATTTTTGCCACGATAGGATCCACGCTTGTTATAGGAGCCGCTGGGGCATTTAATAATGTCTATGATCGGGACATCGATGCTATTATGCCTCGTACACAAAGCCGTCCTACAGTTACAGGAGAGATGTCTGCGAAATCTACTCTGACTTTAGCGTTTGCTATGCTTATTTTGGGTGTGGCTGTACTATTTCTGGCATCACCATTAGCTGCAGCATTTGGCTTCCTTGGAGTATTTTTGTATGTAGTACCGTATACAATGTGGACAAAGCGTCGTACAATCTATAATACAGAAATCGGAAGCGTAGGAGGAGCAATTCCACCTGTAATTGGCTGGGCTGCAGTCTCTTCCGACATTACACATCCAGCGATACTCGGTTTATTTTTTGTCATGGTTATATGGCAAATGCCTCATTTTTATGCGATTGCTATTCGTAAGCATGCTGACTATGAAGCAGCAAAAGTTCCAATGCTTCCCGTTGTAAAAGGAATGCGTCGAACGTATTATCAAACGAACTTTTATTTACTATTACTAATTTTATCAAGCTTCCTATTTGGCTCTTTAAGTATTGGAATTATGCTTGTTGCACTATTGCTAAGTATTGCATGGCTTGTTATGAGTATTTACGGCTATCATAGTAACAAGGATCAAATTAAATGGGCGACAAAAATGTTTGTGTTCTCACTATTCCATATGACTATTCTGTTTTCAACAGTGATTGTGTACTCATTAGTGGGTGTTATTTTTAAATTGTATTAATGTCATCCTATTACAACAAAAGCCAACAAGTTATTCGTCACTTGTTGGCTTTTTCTTATCCACTGATATGATTTGGCGACTGGGCCATTCCAACGCATGTAATTGCCCACCAAATACAGCCCCGCCATCAATGCCAATAATATGATTTTCACCAAAATAGGCATTGTAATTAGTTGGGTTTTGATGAAGTCTATACGTAGGTGTATGGCCAAAGACCACCGTTTTATCTCCCTGATAGCCGGTATGAAATTCTTCTCGTATCCATAACAATTGCATAGGGTCAGTTTCTGCCAAAGCTACTCCAGGAACAACGCCACCATGTACAAAGATAACATCTTCTAACTCAATATAAGTTTCAAGTGTTTCGATAAGCTGTAAATGTTCTTCAAGCTTCGGTAATGTCTGTATAAAAGTTGGTAAGTTGTTATTTCGAATGGCTTCTTCAAAATCCGCTAGCTGATAACCGTAGCTTGCAAGTGTAGCATCTCCGCCACATAGACCTACCCAATGATTCCAAGGTTTTAGATGACCTGAGCGACAGGCATTAAGCATAATCGCCTCATGGTTACCTAGTAGAACCCGTGCACCCATTGCTCGCAATTCGCTCACTAGGTTTAACACACCACTTGAGGAAGGTCCTCGATCAATATAATCACCTAGTAAAAATAGCTGATCATGCTCAGCATTATAATTTGCTGCCATTAATAGCTCCTCAAAAAGTTCTAATTCCCCGTGTATATCACTAATAGCTAGTATTCTATTCATACAGTTGCATCCTTTCCAGTTTAGTACAGTTACTATTTAGTATAGAGAATAGTTCTGCAAAATTCGACTTTTCTAGCTCTAGACGGAAAAGTGATTACGAAAGTTTTCACTTTTCCTAAAAAGTATTGATGAATGAGATTCTTATCTTGTCAATGCTTCAAGCAAAGGACTTCTTCTTAATTTAGTAAATGTATCCAGTACTATTATCTTAAAATTTTCACTAATGAAAGTTTACTTTATCATATGTTAGGGTGATTCCAATTCCTTATTCGTTCGTCTATAGTGTTGGGATAGTGGAAAGGGGGAGCATAATTGCTACAGCAATTTCAGCAAGATTATGAGAAGCACAGTGATACTATTTTTAAATATATTTATTATTTGGTAGGAAACAAGGAACTAGCGGAAGATTTAACACAGGAAACATTCTTTAAGGCCTATCAATATATGCATACATATAGGAAGGAAGCAAATATTGTTACATGGTTAAGAAAAATAGCTCGGAATTTAGTATACGATTACTTTAGACGTAAGCGAATTTTTCAATTTATCCCCTTTTATCAGAAGGATTGTTTACAAGATGAAGCCTTGTTACCAGAGGAATTTTTACTGAAAGGTGAGATTTTTTTAGCTGTTTTTCAAGCACTTTTTAAGATAAAGCTTGAGTACCGAGAAGCTATTATTTTGCGTTACATTGAGGAGCTATCAGTTAAAGAGGTCAGTGATTTACTTGGCTGGAGCGAAGCAAAGGTGAAAAATAATACGACTCGTGGTCTTAGGGCAGTACGAAAAATACTAGGGGAGGAGGAAATAAGTTATGAATGATCCAGTAAAAAAAGTTTTAAGACAAATGCGGGAATTAAATCGATCAACAGAAGACAAAGAGCTAACGTGGAGAAATCTGGAGAAAAAAATGCAGATGGAAACAAAACGTCATCAATGGCGGTATCGTACAGCATTCACAGGTGTGCTTGTTATGTTATTTTTGTTTCTTATCTTGTTAGTAAATGGTAATGAGGTTTCCAAAAATGCGATGTTTCCCTTAAAGGAGGAAATAGCATCTGTTCATTATGTAGCATCCGATACAAAAAGCCAATTTATTGGTAAAGATTCAAGACTTTATTTGGGTGTGAAAAAGCTATCTTCAAAATCCTATAGGCAACTAGAAACATTATTAGCCTTACTTCAAGTAATTATTCCGAGCGAAAGTGACATTCAAGCTTTTGATAATGATACGTATGATCTAGTTATTACCTTTAAAGATGGACATCAGCAACGTTTAAAATGGAATCGTTATGCTAACGAAAATGGAGAATTATTAATGCTCGATTGGGATAAAAAAATATATTATACAATCCCTAAAGAAATGGCTATGAAAATGGATGAGGAAATTTTAGCGTTAAAAAATGATTTTAAGAATTGGTCATTATGGCCACTTATTATTCTAGGAGTTATGATAGTGGAAGCTTTTTTGAGTTTTTTAATACGAAAAAAATACAGGCTTCCGAAAAAGCCAGACCTCTATCCAGAAAGAAAGTGGATGCTAGTGGATATTGGTGTGTCAATGGTTATACTTTTTGTCGCAATTAATTTAAAGAGTCCATTGTATGCAGGTTGGTTAATACCTGTCGCAATCATATTATGCTGTTGGCAATTTTGGATTAATCAAAAATTAACGCCACACCGTGGTTATATGGAGCTTCGATTATTGCGGGTTGCTTATCTTTTATCTTTTATTATGTATTTTATAATCTTGTTTGCATCTTAAATAGGGGCTCAACTTACAGTCGGTGGGGATATGGAAAATCCCACCGATTGACAGTAAATTTGGTTATTCTTTGAGTTTACGCCATGCTTGCTTTGCAATATTTTCATCAAATGTTGATAGTAGCCGATAGTTATTGGAATCTAGAATTCGAAAATGCTGACTAATAACATTTTGCTGCAGGCGATAACTACTGAATTCACTTAGGTTTTTCCACCATATGTAACCGCCCATAGTTTTTTCTTTTGGCTGTAATGTTCCATTGTTCGCTATCAAATCCACTACCTCAAGTGGATCACCGCCAAGCTCATGCTGTAAAATTGAGCTTTCTCGGCATAAGGTACAAACTGCGACTGTTGTTGTCCATCCAGCGTGTATACGACCTTTTTCAATTTGAACAAGTGTTTTTTTAGAGAGTCCCAGCAAATCGCTCATCTGATCCTGTGTTAAATTTTTTTCGGTACGGATTAATTTCAGTTTTTCTGAAATAAGTGTGATTAATTGTTCACGATTCATCCAAACACCCTTTCTTTCAGATCGTTAAGTACCATTATACATCAAAGCATGAAGAGCATGTTTTCGGTTTTGTTGTATTCAAAATGGCTAATAGTAATGTAAAACAGACTGTCCAAATGACTTTGAACAGTCTGTTTTATCCCACGTACAGTAGGGCTCCTACTTCGATATGTAGGAGGAGCCTATACCTATAATTGAGGCAAGAATTAAATTATTCACCAAAGCCTAATTCGTTCAGATAATAGGACTTTAGTCACGTAGGATATGAAGTTTCATCTTATCGTTAAATTTCGTATTTTTTTGTGTCTGAAATAACGCGGAAATGAATTCCTTTAATTTGAGCACTTATTTTATGACGAAGAGTATCAATATCGACAAGCTCATCTTTATCATTCACACATTCTGCAATTTCCTGTAATAGCTTCGTAAAGGCTTCTTTGAAGAGTGTGCGCATATTATCGAAATCCAGACTACGGAAGTTACCATCAATATCAAAAGCTTCAACAGAATTTAATTGCTTTGAAGCTCCAGCAAAACGATCGTCGTAGACTGTATAGTTTTCATCCGTGACAACGATAATATATAATATTTCACCTGTAATCGTTTTTAGTTCGATATTCGTTTTGTGTTTTTTGACGTCCGTAATAATGTGTATACCGTCTGAATGATATAGCTTAAACAATTTCATATGTGATGCCCCCTGAAAATAGAATCATATTCATATTTCATTATATAGGAATATGGCTAATAATGGAATAAGGCGAAAGTATATGAAAAATTAAATAGCCCTATTTGTGAAACATCAGTAAAGCTAAAAATGATATAAACTATCAAAAAAATCGTAACTTAATTATTAGGCTTGAACAATAGAGGGTGCTGCTTTTCGAAGAGGTCGCACCTCAATGTAATGTAGTTGATGCCCTTGTTGCTCGTAGATACTAAAAACATATGGAGCTAATTCAATATTTTTCGTCGCTTTAATACCATTATTTACTGTTAAGAACCACCCGCCGAGCGTTTCAACTTCTTCTGCTTCAAGCGTAATATTTAATAAGTTTTCAACATCTTCAACAAGCATTTTTGCATTTAAAATGTAGTGATTGTCATTTATTTTTCGAATTTCTGCAATTTCATCATCGTCAAATTCATCACGAATTTCACCAACAATTTCTTCTAAAATATCCTCTACAGTAACAAGACCTGATGTGCCACCATATTCATCCATTAGAATGGCCATATGAATGCGCTCCTTCTGCATACGTACCAATAATTGTTGAATAGGAATCGTTTCAATCACTCGAATTACTGGATTGATAAATTCATCTAGTACAAGAGATTCGTCCGTAAGCTGCTCAAGCAATCCATAGGTAAATAATTCTTTGGCATTAATAAAGCCTAGAATATTATCACGATCTCCTTCATAAACAGGATATCGCGTATATTTTTCTTCAGCGATAAAATGGATCATATTTGTAAAAGATTCGTTCTTCTCAATACCAGCAATTTCTGTGCGAGGTACCATAATTTCACGAGCAATACGTTCGTCAAATTCAAACACATTATTTACAAATTTGAGCTCAGTTTTATTGATTTCGCCGCTTTTAAAGCTCTCTGATAGTAGTAATCGTAATTCTTCCTCTGTATGTGATAATTCATGCTCGGAAGCAGGTTTCATGCCGAAAAGTCCAACTAGTATACGAGCAGAACCATTCAAGAACCAAATAAATGGATACATTATCTTATAGAAAAGCATAATAGGCTTGGCAAACAACAATGTAATCGTTTCAGCCTTTTGAATAGCAGCGGTTTTAGGTGCTAATTCACCAACAACAACATGTAAAAATGTAGCAATCGCAAAAGCACTACCAATTGTGAAAATCGTCATATATTTATCAGAAATACCAACCATCTCGAAAAGGGGATGTAGCATAAATTCAAAGGTTTTTTCACCAACCATCCCGATACCAAGAGCTGTTACAGTAATACCGAGCTGACAGGCAGATAAGTATTCATCCAAATGATTGACAACATGCTTAGCAGGAATAGCTTTTTTATTGCCCTCGCCAATTAATTGATCTAGCCTAGAGGAACGGACTTTAACGATGGCAAATTCTGTTGCTACAAAAAAGCCAGTTAAAGCTAATAAAATGGTGAAAATCGATAAGTTAAGTATGGTCTCCAAATAGTCGTTCTGTATAAACAGAACGTCACCTCCTAATTATGAATAAGTAAAAGCAAAGATTGCATGAGTGCAATACTTTCAGGTGAAACATTTTTTTTAATTTTTTCAATATGTTTAGTGTCTTGTTTGTTCATTTGAGCAAGAAGAGAAGTAACATCATGCTCTAAATCCTGCATTTTCAAACGAAGTATTTGTACATCGATTTCTTCATATGGTGTGATGTTTAACTCATGCTGGATTTCTACAAGGGATAGACCTTCCTGTTTGCGCTGCTCAATAAAACGAAGTCTGTCAATCATAGCAGGGGCATAATAACGATAATTTGCGGCAGAGCGTTCAGCTTCCAATAAACCTATGTTTGTATAATAATCGATTGTTCTTTTTGTAATGCCTGTTATTTCTGCCAGTTCGCCAATTCTTAATTTCTCTGTCCCAATGTAAACACCTCCAAACCATCACGTGATACTTTAATTATAACGTGATGGTTTTATACATTCAAATTATAGAATTCAATATTTCAAAATTGTAAGATTTCTTTTAACAGACACATAAAAAATTCAAGATAGAGAAGCAAAAAATCAGTGGGAGCTGTGCCCACTGATCAAAGTTACTACGTTATTTCTTTAAATGTGAATCGTAAAGGTAATATAATGCCTCTTCACCAGTCATTTCTAAAATTATTTCATTGTTAAAAACTAATGTCACATCAGTAAGCGAGCCATCAATTTGGTCATCATTTATCACACATGTAACGTTTACCACGCCTGTTTCTGCGAGCTGTTTTTTCATAGTATCATCCCACGATTGTTCGGAAAATAGTGGTGCTTGCCATGTCCCTCTCACATGAAGCTCTTTTTTGTTAGGGTCATAATCCCAGCGTATGTCACGTAAAATAGATTTAAATAGGTCATTAACCGTAAAAGCTGTGTCTTTATAGTTAATGGTAATGGCACGTATAGCATGTACATCACGACCAACAGCACTAGCTGCGGAATCAGCTGCTGAATTAATGCCTGAAGCTGCATCTTTAATTTCAGATAGTCGTTCACCGCAGCCGGCTAGTAATGCACATAGACATGCTACGCATGCTGACTTTGTTATCCATCTCACAAGTAGTCCCCCCAGTTTTGCAAGTTGTTACTACTATATTATCGAAAAGAAAAATACGAAGAAAGGGCATGAAGGCGGCAGATTGTGACGGTTTTGCAACGATACGACCTCCACTTGAATGTTCAAGAAATTGGAATTTTTAGTATCTGAAAATTTAGTAAACTCACAAAAGAAAGGGAGCGATTTGGGATGAAGATTAATGATGAATTACTGGAACGATTAGGAACGTATTTTGTCTATCATGCTGTCTATGAAAATTATGGAATTACCTTTGAGAATTTTGTAGAGCGTTGGTTACGTGGAATACTTGAAATATAGTGAGCTGCCCCCTTTTAACAGGGATATTTATCTATAAAAAAGACATATATCCTTCTAGTTTCAACATTTTTCACAGTATAGCTCATGCTATAATTAACTTAAATAGTTAATTATCTATTACTTTATATCTAAAAGGGGGCTTATACATATGAATTTATTGGGGAGAATTCTCGTAACCGTTGTTGGAACGGTTTTTGTTGTATTTGCTGTTACAACAGTGGTGAATATTTATCAAACGAAAAACCTAACGATTGAGACAGCGCAAAAAATGGCACAGGCAGAAGCATCTGATAATGCCTATCAGCTTCAAATTCAACTTGAATATGCAATGGATACAGCGCGCACACTCGCAGCCAGTTTAACAACAATGGTGGAGGAAAAAAAGGCTGACCGTGCTTTAACTGATGCTACGTTCCAGCGTATTTTAGCGGATAATGAGCAGTTTATGGGCGTTTGGGCAGTATGGGAACCTAACGCCTTCGATGGGCAAGATGAAAAATACGTGAATACAGAGAGGCATGATGCAACAGGACGCTATCTTCCATTCTGGACGCGTGATGGCAATAGTATCGTTCATTCTCCGATTATGGATTACGATACATCCGATTTTTATGTACTACCTAAACAAAAAGGGCAGGAAATGATTTTGGAACCGTTCGTTTATCCTGTCGCTGGCAAGGATGTTCTATTAACGTCCATTATTGTACCCGTTACAATTAACAATGATTTTAAAGGCATCGTTGCCGTAGATATGAGCTTAGAAACATTAGCTCAATTAAGCCAAAAAGTAAAATTATTTGATAGTGGATTTGGTTCGATTATCTCAAATGATGGCATGTTTGTGACGCATCCAAACAAAGACTATGTGACAATGCCACTAGCTGAGCATGAGCATTATACATATATCAAGAATATACAGGCAGCGATTCAGCAAGGTAAGTCTTCTGTTTTCCAAGATTTTTCAAGTTATTTACAAGAGGAAAGCTATATTGTCACTGCTCCAATCCGCATTGGAAAAACCGAAACACCTTGGTCATTGCTTGTTACAGTGCCAACCAAAGAAGTATTAGCGCAAACAACAAAGCTAACCTGGACAATGATTATAATAGGCGTTGTCGGTATGATTTATCTTTTAATCGTGTTAACATGGCTGATTCGCCGAATAGTCAAGCCTATTGTGTTGACAGTTAAACAGGTACAAGCGATTGCAGATGGAAATTTAGCCTTGGAGCCATTAGTAGAGAAAAGCAAGGACGAGCTTGGCCAATTAGCACGAGCTGTCAATATCATGACAAATAACACACGAACATTGATTCAAGAAGCAACGCAAATCTCAAATCAGGCTAACACATATAGCGATCGACTCATGTCCTCCACAAATAATATGAGTATGAGTATTGATCAAGTGTTAACGACAACAGGCGAGCTGGCAGCTGGAGCCTCCTTACAAGCAGAGCAAGCAGCTGTCACATTGGGAGTGACACAAGAGGTTGGGCAGAAAATACAAGCGATTCAAGCGGCGATTAAGGAAATGACACATCGTTCTCAACAGACAACACAAGCATCCAAGCAAGGGCTAATACATGCTGAACAATCCATTCAAGGCATGGAGGCGATGTCAGAGCAAGTCACATTAACAGCTGCGGTTGTGCAGCAGCTCAGTGACCAATCAACTGAAATTAATCGTATTTTACAAGTAATTGATGCCATTGCAGGTCAAACAGATTTACTAGCACTTAATGCAGCAATTGAGGCGGCACGTGCAGGGGAGCATGGAAAAGGGTTCTCTGTCGTAGCAGAGGAAGTACGTAAACTTGCTGAGGAATCCGCTAAATCGACGAGTCAAATCGCAGCTATTATTGATACGGTTGTGAGAGAGGCTGTGAAAGCAAGTGATGCTATGCAGCATGTCGTGACTGCCGTGCAAACAAACACACAGTATATTGATGCCAATAAACAGGCGCTTGATGACATCTTACAACATATCGTCGATACAGTAGCGCAAATCGATGATGTGACAACAGCCTCACATTTAATTCAAAAGGAAACAGTAGAGGTGGTACGAGCAGTAGAAAATATGACAGCCGTTAGTGAGCAATCCTCAGCAGGAACAGAGGAGCTATTAGCGACAATGGAGCAGCAAAATAGCGCTGTTCATGAGCTGCAAAGTATGGCAGAAAGCTTAACAGCCATGACAAACTCCTTACAACAAACATTAGCTAAATTCCATTATTAATAGAAACCAGTAGCCACATGTCTTCCCATTGTACATTAGATGACATGTGGCTTTATTAAAAGATATATTTCGAAATATTTTTTCTGAATATTCCGCTATTTTAAACGTGAAAATGGTATAATTAATTAATTATTTTGCTATAGGCAAGGAGCTGGTTCATATGAAATTATTACATAAAATTTTACTGACAACATTGTCGACGATGATGATTGTATTCATCATTATTTTAAGTGTCAATATTGTAAAAACCAATACATTAGCAATGAACGATGCACAACAGCTCGCTCAATCACGTGCATCTGAAAGCGCATATAAAATGCAGATTGAACTTAATTATGCGATGGACACAGCGAGAACATTAGCCTCCAATCTCCAAACAATGGTGGCAAATCATAAGGGAGATCGGGATTTAGCAAATAACATGCTCCAACAATTACTTGAGCAAAATAACACATTTCTTGGAGTTTGGACGATTTGGGAGCCAAATGCATTTGATGAACAAGATGCTCGCTTCGCCAATCAGGAGGGACATGATGCAACAGGTCGCTTCCTGCCTTATTGGGCACGTAGCAGCAATGGTGTGACTGTTGCTCCCCTTGAAGGCTATGAGGAAAGTGACTATTATTTATTGCCCAAAACGTTGAAGCAAGAGGTAATTTTAGAGCCGCTTACTTACCCTATTGATGGGAAAGAGGTACAGATGACTTCAACAGCTATTCCTATTCAAATAGATGGACAGGTCGTAGGCATTGTTGGAATCGATATAAGTTTAGAAACATTGATTGCCATTAATCATGAAATCGTATTATATGATTCAGGCTATAGTGCGATTGTGTCACATAAAGGGATGCTTGTCTCCTATCCATCCAATGACTATGTCAATAAACCATTAGCTGAAATGGAAAAGTATAAAAAGACAGATCAAATTTTAACTGCTATCGAACAGGGCAAGCCATATTTAATAGAGGATTATTCATCTTACTTAAAAGAAGCCTCCTTTATTGCTGTGTCTCCTATCCAAATTGGTCAAACAGCTACACCTTGGGCATTGCAGGTAACGATTCCATCCGATGAGGTAATGGCAGCAGCAAATGAGGCAATGTGGCTGTCTATACTATTATCTATTATTGGTATTATTGTGTTAGTTGTAGCGATTATTTGGATTGCTCGACGTATCGTAAAGCCTGTGATTCAGACAGTAGAGCAGATTAAAACCATAGCTGCTGGAAATTTAGCGGTGGAGCCGTTGCAGGTAAAATCAAAGGATGAAATTGGTGAGCTTGCACATGCCATGAATCATATGACAGATAATATGCGTGAGCTAATACAAGCAGCTACTACTATATCCAATCAGGTGAATATATATAGCGGTGATCTACGGTCCTCTACCAATGATATGAGCATCAGTATAGACCAAGTGTTAACGACAACAAGTGAGCTTGCGACAGGTGCTACCTTACAAGCTGAGCAAGCGACGACAACATTAATGGTTACGCAGGAGGTCGAACAGAAATTACAGTCGATTCAAGTGGCAATCGAGGAAATGCTACAGCGTTCTCAGCAAACAACTGCGTCCTCAAAGGAAGGATTGGTTCACGCAGAGCAGTCCATTCAGGGGATGGAGGCGATGGCAGAGAAAGTGTCACTGACAGCTTCGGTTGTACAACAGCTCAGTGATCAATCGACAGAAATTAATCGTATTTTGCAGGTCATTAATGCTATTGCTGGACAAACAGATTTACTTGCACTTAATGCAGCGATTGAAGCGGCACGTGCGGGTGAGCATGGCAAGGGCTTTTCTATTGTGGCAGAGGAAGTACGCAAGCTCGCAGAAGAATCAGCAAAATCTACAAGTCAAATTGCCACGATTATCGATATGGTTGTTAGAGAAGCAGCTAATGCAAGTGATGCGATGCAAAGTGTTGTACTAGCTGTGCAAACTAACACACAGTATATTGACGCCAATAAACAGGCACTGGATGCAATTTTACAGCATATTGTGGATACCGTCACACAAATTGATAATGTGACAGCAGCTTCCAGTGTGATTCAAAAGGAGACGCTGGAGGTTGTGCGTGCAGTAGAAAATATGACGGCTGTGAGCCAGCAATCCTCTGCAGGAACGGAGGAGCTATTGGCAACGATGGAACAGCAAAATTTAGCAGTTCATGACATCAACAGCAAGGCACAGCAATTGGCTGCTATGGCTGACTCTCTGCATATAGCACTAGCTAAATTTCAATATTAAAAAATAGTAAGAGCTGTTGGCAAGGTCAAGTTTTCATCCGACCTTATCAACAGCTCTTTTGTTTATTTAAAAAAATGTGTAATAAATTGATTAGCCTCTTGCCAGTTATAGACCCGTACAACATTGTCAGGGACAGCCAGACGGTTATAAGGTGTGTCAAATAACACTACAGGTATTTTTAATTCTTCTGCTAGCATAACAGCATTATCGTGCTTATCCTCAAAGAAAGCTTCTACAGCATGTTTTTTTGCTGCTGCTAGCTTATCATGGCTACCTAGAAGCTCGATATAATCGTACGGAATCGCTTGTGTTTTAAACCAATTAACAGTAATATCTACTAAATTTTCACCACGAGCAGAAATATAGTAGAGCTCAAAATTGTTTTGCCAAGTACTTAAAATACTTTTCGCATCTTTCGCCACTTCAGATACTTCATACATATAAGGTTCATTTTCCTTAAACCATGTATTAAATACGCCCCGATCAACAGGGTGAGGAAATGCTGATAAAAAATCATATTCGCAGACATCATCAAGCGTAATATTTACATTGTATTGTTTATTAATATGTGGAATGAGTGTACTAGGACATGTCACTGTTCCGTCAATATCAATACCAAAGCGAGGTTTTCTCATGCTAGCACCTCCCTAGGCGTTTGCTTTTGCTGCTTCTTCAGCTGCTCGCTTTTCTTCCATTTCTGCTGCTAATTTATCAATTTCTTTTTTCAGTTCTTCTACCATCGTTTCTTCAGGTACTTTTCGAACAGTTTTACCCTTCATAAATAGTAAACCTTCACCACGTGCCCCCGCAATACCAATGTCAGCTTCACGTGCTTCACCAGGACCGTTTACTGCGCAGCCAAGCACCGCTACTTTTAGTGGTACATTTAATTTTGAAATATACTCTTCTACTTCATTGGCTATGGAAATTAAATCGATTTCAATTCGACCGCATGTTGGGCAGGAAATTAGCGTTGCCATATTAGAAGCCAAGCCAAATGATTTTAATAGCTCACGTGCGACTTTTACCTCTTCTACTGGATCAGCAGATAATGAGATACGAAGCGTATTACCAATTCCTTTTGAGAGAATAGCACCTAGACCTGCTGCTGATTTTACAGTTCCTGCAAATAATGTGCCTGATTCTGTAATCCCTAAGTGAAGTGGGTAATTAAAGGCCTTCGACGCTTTTTCATAGGCCTCAATTGCAAGATTTACATCTGATGCCTTCATGGATACGATAATATCGTGGAAATCCAAGTCTTCCAATATTTTAATATGATGCAGAGCCGATTCAACCATACCATCTGCAGTAGGGTAACCGTATTTTTCTAAAATATGACGCTCTAAGGAACCAGCGTTTACACCTATACGAATCGGAATGCCTTTTGCTTTGGCTGCATTGACAACCGCCTCTACTTTTTCCTTACGACCGATATTCCCTGGATTAATACGTACTTTATCAATGCCATTTTCAATTGCTTTTAATGCTAATCTATAATCAAAGTGAATATCAGCTACTAGAGGAATATGGATACGTTTTTTTATTTCTGCAATGGCATCTGCTGCACGTTCGTCTGGTACTGCGACACGAACAATTTGACAGCCTGCTTCCTCTAAACGAAGTATCTCTGCTACTGTTGCTTCAACATCATGTGTTTTTGTTGTACACATACTTTGAATGAATAATTCATTACTACCACCAATTGTTAAGTTACCGACACGAACGGGACGTGTATTTGAACGGTGACAAATTTCACTCATTAACTTTCTCTCCTTTTCGGGCCATACTTTCAGCCGTCACTGTCATTTATTTTAGCAGTGTAAGAAAATAAGGACAAGGAAGAAACGTTAACATTTCATTTTCCACATTTGTTTTCAAATTCAAATGACAATGGAAGCTTTATATTTTCACCAGGAATAAGTGCCTGTAATTGTAAATGAGGATTTAATTGATAAAATATCTCCAAGCGTTCAGGAAAGGTCATGGGTACTTTTGCAGGATGTAGTGCAAAGAGGCTGTGAATCGTATCTCCTTGAATAGTTTGTACAGTAATATAATTTGGTTCCCGCTGTTTTTCACAAAGAGCGTTATCTGAATTCTTGATGGAAAATGCAGAGAATTGTAAGGATCCCTCGGTTAAATCTACTTTCACAACAAAGGCGATAATAATGATTATGGCTGTTAACACGAATGCACGCAAAAAATCCCCTCCTTTTCTACACTATATTTAGAAGAGGGGGGAATCATGCACATTATTTTGTAATTGATTGTTTTGGATATTTTGTAAAGGCAATAATTAATAGAGTGACTGTTAAAAGTAAGGAAAAAACAGAGATAATGGTGCTGTTAATTGGTAAATAATCTGATAGCATGCTAATAAGAGTAGCCCAGGTCATGGCAAATGTTGTTGTTCGCCATATATGGCGGTATTCTCCTCGGCGCTTCATCACCTTTAAGATAAATAGACCCGCCAAGGCATAGAGTGCGATTTGTCCAAAAATAAGCATGGTTGTAAAAACGAAAAGCATGATGAATGTTACAGGGTACAATAGCCATTTAATGCCCTCTATATATTCAGTTAACCCGCTTATACTTGTCATATCAAATGTCTCTACGGACATACCAGCTGTAAAGCGACCAAAAGAGAAAACAGTCACGATTGTTATGAGCAGAAAGGTATATTGTATGACTTTTCCGATAGGCAATAAACGGTAGGCAGCTAGTTTTTTAGGATGAATTAAGCTGTCAATAAATAGTTGTGAGTGTTTCATAGCATATCTCCTCCAATCGCTATTCTATCATGTTCAACTTTGACAAGATACG
Source organism: Lysinibacillus sp. NPDC047702 (assembly GCF_050272555.1). Classification (NCBI taxonomy): domain Bacteria; kingdom Bacillati; phylum Bacillota; class Bacilli; order Caryophanales; family Bacillaceae; genus Lysinibacillus; species Lysinibacillus sp. NPDC047702. The sequence goes on from NZ_JBNNMG010000025.1 coordinate 57,894, forward strand.
AGATAAATAGTAATAGCTGAGAATAGAATGATAAAATGTTAACATTGTGTAAAGAAGTTAAAGGTTTTCTTTACTTTTTCTACACTATCATTTAAAGATTAGGAATAGAGTAGTAGAGATGTAAGAATTGGAGCGAATACAATTGACGATAGATTGGCAAAACATACTGTTTCAATTTTTAGGTGGGTTAGGGGTTTTTCTATTTTCCATTAAATTTATGGGGGATGGGCTTCAAAAATCAGCAGATGATCGACTGCGGGAATGGTTGAATCGATTTACAACAAATCCGTTAATGGGTGTACTTGTAGGAATAATTGTGACGATTTGTATTCAATCAAGCTCTGCAACAACGGTCATTACGGTTGGACTTGTCAGTGCGGGCTTTTTAACATTGCGTCAAGCAATCGGTGTTATTATGGGTGCTAATATTGGCACAACAATCACGGCATTTATTATTGGCATTAATATTGGTTTTTATTTTTATCCACTGTTGGCGATAGGTGCTGGTTTATTATTCTTCTTTAAGAAAGCAACCTACCAGCATATTGGACAAATCGTATTTGGCTTTGGGGGATTATTTTTAGGCTTGGAGTTAATGAGTGCCAGTATGCAGTCCATTCATCAACTGGCTGATTTTGCATCATTAACACTGCACCTAAGAGATCAGCCCGTTATTGGCATCTTTTTAGGAACAGTATTTACATTGCTTGTGCAAAGCTCAACAGCTACTGTCGGTGTGCTACAGGGCTTATACGCTGAGCATCTTATTGGCTTAGACAGTGCATTACCTATTTTATTTGGAGAGAATATTGGTACAACGATTACAGCTGTTTTAGCGTCGCTAGGGGCATCTATTTATGCGAAGCGTGCAGCTGCGGCACATGTGCTATTTAACGTAATAGGAACCGTTATTTTCATGATCTTTTTTACACCCTTTATGCAGTTTGTTCAATGGATTAGTGAGCTTTTCCGTTTAGAGCCGAGGATGCAAATTGCCATTGCACATGGCTCATTTAATGTATTTAATATGATTATTCAGGTACCATTTATTGGTGGTTTGGCAGCGCTTGTGACAAAGCTATTACCTGGACGTGACGGAAATATTGATGTAACAACGAAGCATTTAGATCCATCCTTTATTGACTCCTCTCCAGCAATTGCACTTGGGCAAGCGAAAGAGGAAGTGCTGCGAATGGGTGAACATGCACTACGTGGTTTAGAAGAAACATTCTTATATATGAAAACAGGTGAGGCTGTTCATATTCCAACTGTTTTACAGCTAGAGGCAGGACTGAATCATTTAGATAAGGAGATCACCAATTATTTAGTCATGGTGTCTAAGCAGCCACTTTCTCGTGCAGACTCTGTAAGACACCACACATTGCTGACTAATGTACGCGATATTGAACGCATTGGTGATCATTTTGAAAATATTTTAGAGCTATTACAGTATAAGGATCACCATGAGGTAAGTCTAAGTAAGTCCGCACGTCAAGATTTAATCGGCATGTTTAGTTTGGCAATTGAAGCAGTACGCAAGAGCATAGAGGCGCTGGATACTGCAAGCTTGAGCTTAGCACAGGAAGTAACAGAGCTGGAAAGTCTGATTGATGATATGGAGGATAAGCTACGACAAAAGCATATTGCACGCTTAAATGCCAATGAGTGCAGTGGAACTGCAGGAATTGTTTATACCGATATTGTTAGCAACTTAGAGCGTATCGGTGACCATGCTGTAAATATAGCCGATTCTATATTAGGAATTCGACATTAAGAAATTGAAACTTTTGGTTTTGCACTTACGTATGAAAGGCAATGCACAGCAAAAGGAGCGAATATAGATGGAAATTGTTGGCTGGATAGTAGTGATTGCCTGCTTTATTATTTCATTTATCGGTTTGGTGTACCCCATCATTCCAGGAGTTATTTTTTTACTTGGCGGCTTTATAGTATATGGGTTATTTTTCTCGTTTACTGATTTAAATTGGTTGTTCTGGGCAATCGAGATTTTATTTGTTGTGCTGTTATTTGGTGCAGATACAGTAGCAAATGCCTTTGGTATTAAAAAGTTTGGTGGTACAAATGCTGGTATGTGGGGCAGTACCATTGGTTTATTAATCGGACCGTTCGTTATCCCTGTTGCGGGAATACTAATCGGGCCATTTTTAGGTGCAGTAATTGCAGAGTTACTTGTGGAGCGTCGGCCATTTGGTGAAGCCGTTAAAAGTGGTGTTGGTTCCCTTGTAGGCTTTTTAACTTCAACAGTAGCAAAAGCGGTTATTCAAATTGTCATGATTATTGTGTTCTTTATCGCTATCTGATTTTCATACATGTTTAGTTATATGAAAAAAAGGGTAGGCTAGTAAACGTATTGGTTTTTCAGTCAAAAGGCTGAAATCTTCAATTTGAAGTATTTTTCGTTGAATGGTTTGACCAATTTTGATAATCTATGAATGTACTAATTATTTCTTTATTTTAGGGAGGAACTTAACAATGGCTTATGAATTACCACAATTAACTTACGCTTATGACGCATTAGAACCACATATCGATGCAAAAACAATGGAGATTCACCATTCTAAACATCACAATACTTATGTAACAAATTTAAATGCTGCTGTAGAAGGTACTGAATTTGCAGAGAAAGATATTAACGATCTAATCGCAAACCTTGATGCACTTCCAGCTGACAAACAAACAGCTGTACGTAACAATGGTGGTGGACATGCTAACCATACATTATTCTGGGAACTAATCGCTCCAGGCGGTTCAAACACGCCAGTTGGTGAAGTTGCAAAAGCAATTGACGCTAAATTCGGTTCTTTCGATGCATTCAAAGAAGAATTTGCTAAAGCTGCTACAACTCGCTTCGGTTCAGGCTGGGCTTGGTTAATCGTTGATGGTGACTCAGTTGCTGTTACATCAACTCCAAACCAAGACTCTCCAGTTATGGAAGGCAAAAAGCCAGTTCTAGGTTTAGACGTTTGGGAGCATGCTTACTACCTAAACTACCAAAACCGTCGTCCAGATTACATCGGTGCTTTCTGGAACGTAGTAAACTGGGATGTAGTGGAAGCTAAATTCCAAGCAGCAAAATAATGATTGAGTAATAAAAGGCTATGTCAACGGTGATTCATCACCATGACATAGCCTTTTTTGATGGATAGAGATGCAAAAGTGACGGATAGAATGATCAAAGGGATGGATAAAGAAGCCTAAGTAATGGATAGAACCAAAAAACTTTAAGTGATTGATTGAGAATAGCAACCTTTCTCTTCAACATACCGTCAAATAAATGATGTTTTCAAACATGAAATCGCAAGTGCATGCTTTCCTGTCATACCTTTGAATGGTATACTAGATATCGTGTATTTAAACTGTCATTAGATAAGGAGGGGAATACATATGCGCAAAGCACCAGGGAAAAATCGCGCGGCGAGTGTTAAAGCAAAACATCATTCTAATTTAACATTTCGTATGAATGTCCTTTTCTTTGCTATATTTATCATATTTTCGATGTTGATTTTTAGGCTTGGTTATATGCAAATCGTGAAAGGGGAAGAGTATGTAAAATTTTTAGAAAGTAAAGAGGAAGTTCCTGTTAATACAAGTGTACCAAGAGGACGTATGTATGATCGTTACGGACGTATTTTAGTGGATAATCATCCTGAAAATGCGATTACGTATACGAAAATGCAGACAACAACAACCGAAGAAATGCTAGAAATAGCTGAAAAGCTAGCACAATTGATTGAGCAGCCAACAAACCGTGTCACATTGCGCGATAAACAGGATTTTTGGATTTTAAAAAATCATGATGCTGCATATGCAAAGGTAACGAAAGCTGAAGAAAGTAAAATTAGAAAACAAGAGAATATTACAACAAGTCAAATCAACGCACAGATTGATACGCTAGTTCGTGAACGTATTACAAACGAAGAATTATTACAGTTGTCAGATGCTGATTTAGAAGTTCTAGCAATCTATCGAGAAATGGCATCAGGCTATAATTTATCACCTCAAATTATTAAAAGTGAAAATGTGTCAGCTGACGAATTTGCACGTGTCTCTGAGCGTCTAACAGAATTTCCAGGCGTCAACACAACAACAGATTGGAAGCGTGTGAAATTATCATCGCTTTCGATTCTAGGGCGAACAACTGTTCCTGCGAAAGGGATTCCAAAGGATAAGCTGAATTACTATTTAGCGCGTGATTATTCACGTAATGATCGAGTTGGTGAGAGTTATATTGAAGCACAGTATGAGGATTTGCTACAAGGACAAAAAGCAGTGGTCAAAAATATTACCAATAGAAAAGGGCAGGTAGTCGATACCATTACAACCTATGAAGGTGAGCCTGGTAAAGATTTGGTATTAACACTAGATAGTGAATTAACTGCTGAAACAGAGAAAATCGTCGAAGAAGAATTACTTAATATAAAAGCACGTTCCGGTTCAAAATTATTAGATCGTGCCTTTTTAGTTATGATGGATCCAAATACTGGAGACGTATTATCAATGGTTGGTAAGAAGATTGAAAAAGATTCAGAGACAGGAAAAAATGTAGTCGTTGATTATTCGTATGGCAGCTTTACAACAGCTTATGAGGCAGGTTCTGCAGTTAAGGCATCAACATTACTAACGGGGTACAATCTAGGAGCCATTACACCACGGACTGTATTAGGCGATGAACCAATTACCTTATTAGGTACTAAGGCAAAAAAATCTATTTTTAACCGTTCTGGTTATATCTCAATGGATGGTTTAAGAGCCTTAGAGCAATCTTCTAACGTGTATATGTTTAAAACTGCTCTACTGATTAATAAAACACCTTATAGCTATGGAATGCCTCTACGTTTAAAGGACGATACATTCCAAAAAATGCGTAATTCCTATGCACAATTCGGTTTAGGAGTAAAAACAGGGATCGATTTACCAAATGAATTTAGCGGTGTACAAGGTCCTTCTGGTCCAACCTATGGAGGGAAGTTACTTGACTTAGCGATTGGACAGTATGATACGTATACACCATTACAATTAGCACAATATATTTCAACAGTTGCTAATGGCGGCTATCGAATTCAGCCACATGTTGTTAAAGAGGTACGTCAGCCATCAAAAGATGGACAGGAGCTTGGTCAATTAGTAACAGAAATTGGACCAACGATTTTAAATCAAATTGATAATTCATCAGATGAAATTAACTATGTAAAACAAGGGCTTCGCCGTGTCTATACAGGTGCGCATGGTACAGCTAAAAGACAGTTTGCAAATGCACCATATACAGCGGCAGGGAAAACAGGAACAGCTGAGGTAATATATTATGGGGATTTACGAGAAAATTGGGGTACCTATACACTTACGTATACACATGTTGGTTTTGCCCCTTATGAAAATCCTGAAATTGCCTATGCTGTAGTTATTCCTTGGGCATCAACAAACCCTAGTCAACCTTTTTCGGCTAATAGTGATATTGCAAGAAAGGCTCTGGATAAATACTACGAGTTAAAAGAAAAATATAAAACTGAAAAAGTAACAGATAGTGATGTAACACAGCCTATTTTACCAGCTGTGACAAAGGATAAAATTGGTGAAGATGAACAACAATAAAAGAAACCGCTAGGCATCTCGATGCTCTAGCGGTTTCATAGTGTTGAAAAACTAAATGGTCAAGGGACTCTTTGTGAATACTACTAATTCAAATGAAGGTGATTTCCGTTCCAGGCTACTCGCTTTGCCG